>JANLUQ010000612.1:0-13211 GCA_031363565.1 Armatimonadota bacterium
GAAGGGTGGCACGCTCGCGTGACGGGATAGGATCTTAAATCGTCCACTGCCCGTTTTCGTGGATGAGGACGCCGTCGGCGTAGACCGCGCCGCCGCCGGCCTCGGGCCGCATGTCGCAGACCATGTCCCAATGCACGGCGGAAACATTGGTGCCCCCCGTCTCGGGGTAGGCGTTCCCGAGCGCCAGATGAAACGTGCCACCGATCTTCTCATCGTACAACGTGTTCCGCGTATACTGCTGGACGCCGTAGTTGTTGCCGATAGCGACTTCCCCCAGCGTCCGCGCCCCCTCGTCGCTGTCCAGCATGGACAGGAGGAACTCCTGCCCCCGCGACGCCTCCGCCTTGATGACGCGGCCATCTTTGAATGTCAGCCGCACATCATCCACCTCATGCCCCAGGTGGGCGGTCGGGAAGGTGTAGCGGACCCGTCCGTTCACGCTGTCTTCCAAAGGCCCGGTGAAAATCTCGCCGCTCGGGAAGTTTTTGTGCCCGTCCGAGTTCACCCAGACGCGCCCACCGACGCGCATGGAGATATCGGTGTCGCGGGCCACGAACCGGACCGTCTCCACGCAGTTCAGATAGTCTACATAGCGCTGCTGCTCCTGCGAGAACGCCTTCCAGGCGGCGGCGGGGTCGTCTTTGTCCAGAAACATCGCCCGCAGCAGGAAGTTCTCGTAATCCCCCAGCGACATCTTCGCGTTCTGCGCCGCGCCCTGCGTCGGGTAGAGCGTCAGTGCCCATTTGGCCCGGCCTTCCGCCGTCCGGGTGAACAGCGATTTGCGGATAACGCTGCTCGCCCGCTGCGACAGCGCCTGCTTCCCAGCTTCGATCCCGGACAGAGCGGACGTGTTGGAGGGCGCGACAATAGCGCAGAGGGCATCAATCGTCTCGTACTCGAACTGCTTGATGGGCGAGATCCACTCGAGCTGCCGGTCCCCGCCCGTCGTCAGGAAGATCTCGTCCAAGCCGTCTACAAGCACCTGCACATGGGGGTGTGCGCCGACTGCCAGGGCAGAGCGGTAAACCTCCTTGGCGAGCGGGATGGCGGCCTCATCCACCCGAATCAGCACTTGCTCATCGGGCTTGAGTGAGAGGCTATAGTTGACGAGCGTGTCCGCCCATTTGGTCAATCGTGGATCGGTCATAGTTCAGCTTTCTTCCGGCACCCAACAACACGCCGCCCGTTTCTTCCAGCATATATTCTGAAAATCCGTCGTCTATCGGTACTGCCAGAAGTTCGTCAACACAGCCAGCCGAACACGCTGAGGCAACGGCGGTGGTGGCGTCAGGTGCAGCGTGGGGTTAGACCACTCCTCGGAATGGCTTCCGCTTCAAGGCCTTGGGAACCTGCCCACCCATTTGGCCCTATTCGTCCATGCTATCACACCTAAGACAATGGCTGACAAAAGCCACGGGCGAAAATCGTGATCTCGAATAGTCGCCACCAGTAAGCCAATCAAGCATACCACAAGGAGCAAATAGGCTGTAATTAAGATGTGCAGGTTTAGCCGAGGTCGCTTAGCCGGGTGTTCCTTCACAGCGCTTTTCCCCTGTAGGTTCTAGAGAACCACCTGCGGAGCGGTCTAACGGCTGCGCTCACCGGCGGCACCGCTCGCACCGCCGACCGATCCAGAACAGGACCCGGCGGCGGTGGCGTCCGGTGCAGCACAATGTTAGACCGCTGGCGGCAGAGCCTCAATCAAACGTGCTTTCGTGCGAAACGCTGTCAGAATGCCTTCCATCATTGCGCTTATCTTCGCCGGGCTATCCACTCCTTCAAAGTAGAGGGTATTGACGCACTCTTCAACAGGCACAGAACTTTCCGCTTCCATGTCGGCTAGAGTAACGTCGCAGTTTCCAAACTCCCAGAGGATGGCGCTGAACTGGTATCGCTCTTCCTGGGCGTATAGGGACAGCTGGTTGGTTTTGACCGTCTGCTGTGGCGTCTGCCCACCGAGCGCGATTCGTATCCCCTGGGCTTCTATTTCGGACCAATGAGCCACGATCCATTGCCTGAATTCGTTAAGAATGTCCATCGGTGGGTTCCATTCGGACAAGTCAGGGAGCAACCCTGCCACTTTCCAGCGGTCTAACACGCGATAATGGCGGCAACTGCCGCACTTTTTCGGAGGACACGCTAAAGGTAGGACTTTGCCACCTATAATCCTACTGGCTATTACGGCATTTGGCAGACTTGATGACAGTGTAGCAAGCAGCGGCGGAAAAGTCAAGCGGACTCCTGGAGCTGCATCAGTCGACGCAGACCCTCGTTGACAACTTGCTCGGTAGGAAAGGCTTTTGCGACGTCCGGGGCCAGCAGTACCAGATTTGTCCCGGAACGGTACTGGGCAAGATATTTGCCACGGACGCCGTTCTTCAAGGCCGAGGCGTCGTACTCAGGGCGTAGCTCATCTTCTAAATCGTTGTCGGCTTCTAGTGCGGAGGACGGATCGGGAGTGGCCTCATTCTGGGTCTTCACAGTGACTTCTTTCCTATCGGGTGGTAGGGCGGGCGCTGGTGATGCGTGTCAGCCCCGCGCGGGCAGTGTGTGAAACAATCAACAGCCGGTTCTGCTTGGAGAAGCCCAAGGTGATGAACCGGTCTTCATCGTCGGAATGGTCAGGGTCGTCGTAGGTGATGGCGAGCGGATCGTCAAAGATCGTGCCGGCCTCCACGAATGACACGCCATGCTTGCGAAGGTTAGACGAGGCTTTCGTTTCAGCCCACACGAACTGCATATTATACACCCTTCGAGCGTGTCGGCGCTATGCGACAAAAAAGCCCCGGCCAGATTGGCCGGGGCTTTGTCGATTTGTTACGCCTTGAACTGCGCCTTGAAGGCGGCGATGCCCTTTTTCAAGGCCTCCACCGTCCCCTCGCTCAGAACCTTGTCGCGGGCGATGGTTTCCGGCACTTCCGGGTACTTGTCGGCGAGGAACGCGATGAACTCGGACTCGAAGCGGCGCACGGCATCGACCGGCACGTCGTCCAAAGCGCCGGTGTTGGCGGCGTAGATGATCGGCACCTGCTTTTCCAAGGGGATCGGCTGGTACTGCGGCTGCTTCAGGACTTCGACCAGGCGCAGGCCGCGCGCGAGCTGGGCCTGCGTGGCTTTGTCCAGGTCCGAGGCGAACTGCGAGAAGGCCTGCACCTCGCGGAACTGGGCGAGCTGCAGCTTGAGCTGACCGCCGACGTTCTTGTCCTTCATCGCCTTGGTCTGGGCATTGCCGCCGACCCGCGAAACCGAAACGCCGACGTTGATGGCGGGCCGGACGCCCGAGTTGAACAGGTCGGTTTCGAGGAAGATCTGACCATCCGTGATCGAGATGACGTTGGTCGGGATATAAGCCGAAACGTCGCCCGCCTGCGTCTCGATGATCGGCAGGGCCGTCAGGGATCCGCCGCCAAGTTCGTTGGACAGCTTTGCCGCCCGTTCCAGGAGGCGGGAGTGCAGATAGAAGACGTCGCCCGGATAGGCCTCGCGGCCCGGCGGGCGGCGCAGGAGCAGGGACACCTGGCGGTAGGCGACGGCCTGCTTGGACAGGTCATCGTAGACGATCAGGGCGTGCTTGCCGTTGTCCCGGAACCACTCGCCAATACAGGCGCCGGTATAGGGGGAGATATACTGCTGTGAGGCCGGGTCATCGGCGGTCGCCGCAACGATGGTCGTGTACTCCATCGCGCCGGCCTGTTCCAAGGCAGTGCGGACGTTGGCGACGGTGCTGGACTTCTGGCCGATGGCGACATAGATGCAGTAGACGTCGGTGTCTTTCTGGTTGATGATGGCATCAAGCGCGACCGCCGTCTTGCCGGTGCCCCGGTCGCCGATGATCAGCTCGCGCTGGCCGCGCCCGATGGGGATCATCGAGTCCACAGCCTTGATGCCGGTCTGAAGCGGCTCTTTGACCGGCTGCCGTTCGACGACGCCCGGCGAGCGGGTCTCGAGCCGGCGGAACTCGGTCGTGGCAATCGGCCCCTTGTTATCAATCGGCTGCCCCAGGGCGTTCACGACGCGGCCCACCAGAGCCTCGCCGACGGGGATCTGGATGATGTTGCCGGTGCGCTTGACCGTGTCGCCTTCTTTGATGCCCGTCTCGGAGCCGAGCAGAACCGCACCAACGTTGTCTTCTTCCAAGTTCAGGGCCATGCCCTGCACGCCGCCGGGGAACTCCAAAAGCTCGCCGACCATGCAGTCCTTCAGGCCATAGATGCGCGCGATGCCGTCACCGACCTGGAGGATAGTGCCGACGCCGACTTCCTCGATATCCGACTTGTAGGCTTCCAGTTCCCGTTCGAGAATGGACGTGATTTCTTCCGGCTTGATTGCCACTTAGACGATTCCTCCCAGGGCGTTCGCCCCTAACAACTGCCGCTCCAGACGCTCCAGCTTGCCGCGCACACTTCCGTCCATGACCGTGTCGCCGATCCGCACCACGACGCCGCCGACCAGGGCGTGGTCCACTTTGGCCACCAGCCGGACGGTTTTGCCCGTCAGTGCGTGCAGGCCCGATGCTAGCCGCTCCTGCTGGTCTGCCGTCATGGGCACGGCGGACCACGCTTCGGCATCAACGGTGTTCGTGTGCTCGGCCAGCAGGGCGCGGAACTCGCGAATGCACTCGCTGATCAGGTCCTCGCGCCGCTTGCGGATGAGCAGTTTGAGGAAGTTCAGCGACGAGGCGGTCACCCGGTCCCCGAAGGCTTCGTCCACCACGATGTTCTTGCGGGCGACCGAGACCAGCGGCTGTATCAGCACGGCCCGCAAGTACGGGACTTCGGCGAGGAAGCGGCTGACCAAGGTCATGTCCTGCTCCACCGCGTCCAGGATGCTGTCCCGCCTAGCCACCCCGAACAGGGCGGCGGCGTAGCGCTTGGCGACTCGGATATCTTTCAATATGCCGCCGCGCCTTTCGACGACCCGTTCGCGGCGACAGTCTCGGACACGCCGCGCCCGGAGTCGCTGACGGCCCCGATGCCGACGCTGCCGATGAAGTCATCCACCATTTTGGTCTGCCGGGCGTCGTTGAGGTTTTCGCCCACGACCTTGCCCGCCGCCGCCATGGCGATGGCGACGATCTGCCCGCGCATCTCCAGGAAAGCGGCCTGGCGCTCTCGCTCCAGGTCATTGCGCCCCTGCTCGATGATCGTCTCCACCTGCTGCCGGGCGTCGGCGACCAGATTGTCACGCAGGATTTGGCCGTCCTTGACGGCGGCCTGGATCTGCTCGCGCGACTCTGCTTCGATGCCGTTCAAACGCCGCTCGTAATCGCTCCGCATCTCATCCATCCGGGCGCGATCCGCGTCAAGTTGGTCGTAGGTGGCTTTGATGTCCGCCTGCCGCTGGTCAAGGACCGCGAAGATCGCCTTGAAGACGAACCGGTTTAGGAACCACAGCAGAAGCACGAAGCCAATAATCTGCGTGATAATCAGCGGGACGTTAAGTGAAAGTGGTCCAATGTTTTCATTCATGGCCGTTTTTTGTTACTTGCTCAACATCTGCGTGACCTGGTCCGCGTTCGGCAGCTTACCGAGCAGAATCAGGAAGATAACGAAGCCGAAAATGAACAGCGTCTCGACGAGTGCGAAGGTCAGGAACATCAGGGTCTGGATGCGGCCCTGCGCTTCTGGCTGACGCGCGACGCTCTGAATGGCGGATGCAAAGATCATGCCTTCACCGATGCCCGCGCCGATGGCGGCGAGCGGGGCGGCGAGGGCCGCGCCCAAAGCCAAAAGTCCGAAATAGATGCTTGCCATGTCATGTTCTCCTTGAACGGTTTAATAGGGTGAATAGATGCTTTAGGTATGCGCGACGCCGATTTGCGATGGCAGAACCGCGCCGATCTGCGCTTCCGGGTTCTTCTGGTCGGACGCATCCTGGGCCGCGCCGAGGTCGCCCCCGGCGTCTTCATGTGTGTCGGACATGATGGCGATATAAGCACAGGTCAGCAAAGCGAAGATGAACGCCTGAACCACATCGGTAAACGTCTGCAATAGGTTGATGAGGAACTGTGCCGGGATGAAGAAGTGAGAACCTGCACCGAGGGCAAGGCCGTTGATGACATCCTCGCCGTAGATGTTGCCGAAAAGACGCATCGCGAGCGAGAAGGGCTTGACGAACTCACCGATGATCTCGATGGGCAGGAACAGCCAGAACAGAAAGATGACCGGCCCCAGAAAATGCTTCAAGTAGCCAAGCAGTCCCTTAGAGCGGATGCCGACATATTGAACATAGAAGAACACGATCAGGGCCAGCGCGATGGTCGTACTTGTCGCGGCGGTCGCTGACGTGATAAACGGCTCCGCCAGCTTGCCGTCGGCTTTGTAGCCAAGGATACTTGGGATCAAGCCAGTCAAATTGGTGAAAAGGATATAGAAGAACAGGGACAGGACCAGAGGGAGATGCCGCTCTCCGTGCGGCCCGAGCGCACCCCGAAACAGACTGCTCAGTTCAGAGATGGACCACTCGAAAAAACCCTGCAGCCGTCCCGGACTTTTCACGTCGTTTTTCCGGGCCGCTGATAGGCCAAGGAACACCAGCACCAGCGCGGCTGCGATGCCGTTGATCAAATAAATAGGCCACTCTTGAAGGTCCAAATCCTGTGTCTCTCCCCGTCAAAAACGTCTGCGCTTCCTGACTTCCGCGCATCATGAGCGTCGCTGTTTAGCGATATGTAAAACCGTTGCCGTCGTGATAGATATCTGAGTAATGAGGAACCCGATGGAGAACCAAGCGATGCTCAGGTGCCCACCGCGAATCAGCAGAAACATCAATCCGCCTAGAACCAAATACTTGACCGGCAGGAGGGCCACGAACAGCCCTTTTATTCCGTCAGCGGGCTTTGCCTGACCTCGGATGCTTGCAAAGAACGGTTCCAGTCCGCGACTGATGAACAAGTGCAGCGAGCCATAGACGGCGAGGCCAATCGCTAGACCCGCCAGCACGCTGAGGGCGGTTCCCAACCGCCCGACTAGCAGCAGCCAAGCCAGCACGGGCGCATTGGCGGCAAAGGCAGTCACGACCAGAGGGCGAAATGCAGGAAGGCCTTCACTGGAAGAAGGCACCGCTTCGGGACGTTGTTGTGCGAGCATACGACTCATTTTTTGTCGCGGTTCCGGTCGGTCGCTGAAAGTACGCGAAATAGGTTAAGGAAGCCAGCGGCGACACCGGCAAGGGAAAAGATCAATGTCCCCCACGGCAGACCGCCGCCATGGTTCCAGCGATGATCAATCCATTGTCCAATGAGGAAACCTGCGATGATGCTTGCGGCGAAAGTCGTGGCAGCGGCCAGTCCAGAACCCAGTTTGACGGCGCTCGAACCCGGCGAAGCGTCATTCTCCTGGGAGGTTCTTTGCATCCCCGACGTTTGGGTAAAGGTCGACGCAGGTTTTCCTAAAGTCGGGCGTGTGAATTCGACTACGGGAGGGAGAGGCAGCGGGTCGTGAGAAGGCACCGCAATATGCGGCGTCTCGTCGTCTTCGGCCCATTTCGGCGTGTCGTCCTCGGCCATCGCAGCCCCCTTCAGCGCGGGCGATCCCCAACATCCAGCATCTAATCCAGCTGTTATCCAATGTTTTTCCGGGGATGAGTATAACACAGAAGCACCCGGCAAGTCAACTAGTTTGCACCCTTTTTCACAAATTGGGGCCGAAGGATGGAACTTTTTACTCCCTCAGGACGCTCTTACAACCAGCGGCGCGGCACCGAAGCCGCCCACCAATGGAGTGTAACCTTAAAGTGAACGAGCCAGGGCAGAAGCCAATCTTTTTTGATGAAACGAACCGGCGCTGGGGGCTGGTGTCGTACTTCTTTGTCGCGGCGAGCCTGATCGGCCTGATGGCGAGCCTCGTGTTCGCCGTCAGCATCTTCTTCAATCCTAAGCTGCCCTCGATCTCCCTAGCCGCCTCGCGGCTTGGGCTGGCGCCCGCACTGCCGGAAGCGCGCCCCAAGACGCTGGGGCAGGCGGCCCGCCCCGCTGTGGACCCGAAGACACGCGCGCGGCTGCATTTCGTTCTGAACCGCAACCAGTCGGTGCAGGACGCCAAGCGCGACCTGCACGAGACGATCAACCGTGAGAGCCGGCCGCAGCCGATTCCAACCGCCGCCGCCCTTCCCGGCCATGTCGCCGGTCCGGTCCGCGCCGCCTTCTTCGAGGGCAACGACAAGGGCGCTGTGGACTCGCTGACCCAGCACATCGGGCAGACCACCCATCTGCTCCCGGTCTGGCTCCTGCTGTCGCCCGGCGGAGCGGGGGTCAAGCCCATCGCGCAGTTCACGGTCAAGACGGCCGCCAATGCCGCGAACTACGCCCAGAGCAACGACGACGTCGCACGGGACCAGGCTCGGTCCCACGGCGTCGCCATCCTGCCCGTTCTCCAGAACTATGACGGCGATAAGTTCCGCGCCGACTGGCTTCGCAGCCTCCTGGCGGACCCGATCAAGCGCACCACCGTCATCGCCCAGCTCAAGGATTATGTCACCAGCGGCCGCTACCAGGGCATCAATATCGACTTCGAGACGGACCAGGACAATGAGCGGGCGGGCATGACAGCCTTTGTAGCGCAGCTCGCGGCGGCCTTCCACCCGCTCGGCCTGCTGGTGACGCAGGATGTGCAGACGGACAGCAATGCCTACGACCTGCCCGCCCTGGCGCGTGCCAATGACTTCGTGATCCCGATGCTCTACGACCAGCACGCCGACGGTACCGCGGCCGGCGCGATCTCGGGCCAGGACTGGTTCCGGTCCGAATTGTCGGGCGTAATGGCACAGGTCCCCGCCGACAAGGTCGTACTGGGCCTGGGCGCCTACGGCTACGACTGGCAGGACGGCACGACGCAGGCTTCAGACATGTCGTTCCAGCAGGCGGCCCAGGTCGCCCAGCAGAACCAGTTCGGCGAGGACGGCATCATTCACATTGACCCGGCCAGCCTCAGCCCTTATTTCACCTACAGCGATGAGGAGGCGGGGGCGGGCAGCAAGGAGGTCTCGCACACGGTCTGGCTTCAGGACGCGACCACGAACTGGAACCAGATGCGCGCCGCCTTGCCCTACCACACCTTGGGCGCAGCCATCTGGGAAATGGGCAAGGAAGATCCCAGCCTGTGGAGCTTCTTCGGCAAAGAGCAGGCCGCCGGACTTGCCACCTTCGACCCGCAGCAGCTCTCGCAGGTGACCTATGGCAAGGAATTCGGCACCACGTTCATCGGCGAGGGTGACGTGCTGGACGTCGTCCAGGCGCCGACCGAGGGCGCCCGGACGATCACGACCAGCAAGTCGGGCCTGATTGTCGGCGAGCATTTCACCAAGTACCCCTCGAAGTGGGTCATCCGGCGAACGGGCCTGGTGGACCAGGCGACTGGCGCGAACACTTTGAAGAAGATCGCCCTGACCTTCGACGACGGCCCAGACCCGCAGTGGACGCCGCAGATCCTGGACATCCTGCACCATTACCATGTCCCTGCGACATTTTTCGTAGTCGGCCAGAACGCCGAGGCGCATCCGGGCCTGATCTCGCGCGAGTGGAACGACGGCATGGAGATCGGCAACCACTCCTACACGCACCCCGAAATAGACCGCGTCTCACCCCTCCAGACGAAGCTTGAGCTGGATGCCACCCAGCGCATCATCGAGGCCATCACAGGCCACATGACCACGCTGTGGCGCGCGCCGAACCGGGCCGACTCGGAGCCGTCCACCGAGGCGGATTTCGATCCCGTCTATCAGGGCGACCAGCTTGGCTACCTGTTCATCGGCGAGAAGATTGACCCGACCGACTGGAAGGTCGGCATCAAGGCCGATCAGATCGTCAAGAATGTCCTGGCGAACGCAAACAACGGCAATGCCGTCCTGCTCCACGACGCGGGCGGCGACACACGGGCCGAGACGGTCAAGGCGCTGCCGCTGATCATTCAGGGACTTGAAGCGCAGGGTTACACCTTCGTGCCGGTCTCGGCCCTTGTCGGCAAGCCCAAGTCCGTCCTGTTCCCCGCCGTGAGTTCCTGGGGCGTCACCGTGGACCGCGCGGTCTTCGACCTGAGCTACTGGATCGGAACAGGCTTTACCGTCCTCTTCCTGCTGGCGATTGGGCTGGGCATCAGCCGGATGGTGTTCATGGGCACCCTCGCTACGGTCCAGGCGCGGCGCGAGCGCGCCAGGATATTCGACGCGACCTATGCGCCTGCCGTCAGCGTCATCATCGCCGCTTACAACGAGGCGAAGGTCATCAACAAGACCATCGCGACCCTGCTGTCGTCCGAGTACCCTGACCTGGACATCCTGGTCGTGGACGACGGCTCCAAGGACGATACCGCCGGCGTGGTGGCGGCGGCCTACGGCGCGGACCCGCGCGTCACGGTCATCCGAAAGCCCAACGGCGGCAAAGCATCGGCCCTGAACCTGGGCATCAAGCAGTGCCGGGGCGAGATCATCGTCGCCCTTGATGCCGACACAGTCTTCGCGCCGGACACAGTGAACAAGTTGGTACGCCACTTCGCCGACCCGGCCATTGGCGCGGTCTCGGGCAACGTCAAGGTCGGCAATCGGAACAACCCGCTGACTATCTGGCAGGCCGTCGAATACATCACAAGCCAGAACTTCGACCGGCGGGCGTTCGACCTCTTGAACTGCATCACGGTCGTGCCGGGCGCGGTGGGCGCGTGGCGCAAGGACGCGGTCGTCCTAGCAGGCATGTACTCGTCGCAGACACTGGCCGAAGACACGGACCTGACCTTCAAGATCCGCAAGCTGGGCTACCGGATCGTCACCGACAACGCTGCCCTGGCCTATACCGAGGCACCAGACACGCTGCGCGACCTCGCCAAGCAGCGGTTCCGCTGGGCCTTCGGCACCTTGCAGTGCCTGTGGAAGCACCGGTCGGCCATGTTCAACCCGCGCTACGGCGCGTTCGGCACCATCGCGATGCCTTCGCTCTGGGTCTACCAGATCGGCTTCCAGGCCATCGCACCGGTCGTGGATCTGACCATCGTGTGGTCCCTGATCTACAGCCACTTCATCGCGCCCAACACCAGCCACCAGAATGCCTCCATGCTGCTCGGCTACTGGGCCTTGTTCTCGGCCATCGAGCTGCTCGGCGCATGGGTCGCCTTCCGGCTGGACCGCGAGGACAAGAAGCTGCTGATCTGGCTGCTCTTCCAGCGCTTCGTCTACCGCCAGCTCATGTACTATGTCATTGTCAAGTCGCTCGTCTTCGCCGTGCGCGGCTCCCTCGTCGGCTGGGGCAAGTTCGAGCGCAAAGGGACGGTCCAGCAGCCCGGCGGCCCCTCGGCCCCATCCGCACCGACCGGCACAGAAGCGACGACCTCGCCCGATTAGCCCGTCATGACAGCGGCCCCGGTCATTCGACTGGGGCCGCTGCCGAGGGATCGGTCCATGTGAACGGTCACGATCCGCCCCAGGAAGTTCTGCCATAGGAAGTCACGCGCGGCCATCATCCAAAACTGCTCCCCGGCCCATTCCATGGGACGCCCAGCCACCTCGCCGCCGTCGCGGCAACGTCCGCGAAGGTCGCCCGTGTCCCCAGATCGCCCTTTACTCCTCCACCGTAGACTAGAAGCGGCACATACTCGCGTGAATGGTCCGTCGAGGCCGTCGTCGGGTCGTTGCCGTGGTCGGCGGTCAGGATTAATAGGTCGTCGAGCCGCAACGCGCCGATGATCCCCGCAAGCGCGGCGTCGAACGCTTCCAAAGATCGCGCGAACCCCGCAGGATCGTTGCGGTGCCCGTAGAGCATGTCAAAATCTTCGCAGTTAGCGAAGACTTGTTCCTCCTGCCCCTCCTGGACTGCCTCCAAGATCGCTGCCAGATGGGCCGGGTTGCTCTGCGTCCGCTCGGCGTGGGCGAAGTAAGAGCGCGGGAACAGGTCGGCGACGACGCCGATGGCCTGCGCCTTCTTGCCCGCATCTTGGATAGCCGTCAGGAAGTTCGGAGCGGGCGGGGTCAGGGCAAAATCACGTCGGTGCTCCGTTCGCCGGAAGTCCTCTGGCGTCGCACCGACGAAGGGCCGCGCGATGACGCGCTGGACATTGTGCTTTCCTCTTAGCAGGCGGCGGGCGGCTGCACACATCGCGTACAGCGACTGCAGTGGGATGACTTCCTCATGGGCCGCGAGTTGGAACACGCTGTCCGCCGAGGTGTAGACAATTGGCTTCCCCGTCGCCAGGTGCTCTGCCCCGAAGCGCTTAATGATTTCCGTTCCTGACCCAACAACATTTCCCAGGGTTCCACGCCCAATGGCTCTCTCGAACGCAGCAATGCCTTTGGGCGGAAACCCATGTGGGTAAGTCGGGAACGGCGTCTCCGTCACGATCCCCATCAACTCCCAATGCCCCGTCACGCTGTCCTTGCCCGCTGACGCCTCCGCCATGCGCCCCCAGCCGCCAATCGCCTTGACGGGTGCGACGCCGCGAATGGCCACGATATTGCCTAGTCCCAGCCGTTCCAGCGTCGGCAGATGCAGGCCGCCGACCGCCTCGGCCACATGGGGCAGCGTCGCGCTTTCCGGGTCGGTCGGCCCATACGCGGCGGCATCGGGCATGGCCCCCACCCCGCAGCCGTCCAGGACGATGATAATGACACGATGCATAGGCTTGTTCTCAGGCGGCTACGGGGTGGACGGCCTTTTCTGATTCCCTATACCCGACTTCTCTATGCCCGGCGCGCGAACACGCCGTTGCTCTTCCAGAGCGTGAGGGATTTCCGCGGGCTGAATTCCGCGTGGGCTGCCCACAGACGCTTGCACCCCGCTATCACCGCTCAGGATTTATGCATCGGGGGTAGCCTTCTCGATCATTCCGTGGAGCGAATAAGTTAAACTATCCGCCGGGGCAGCAGGGACTACTTTACTCTCAGTTCTGTGCTTTCACAAGGCAAAGATAGTGTAATCTAACTGATGTTACACAGTCCCGCCGTGAACGGCAGGTCTGGGGGGCGCAGACGCCGACCGTCCTGCGGGCGGGAGAGAATCCCTGTCTTAATCTTCCGGTCGCAGACCGGTTGGCCGCAGGCCCCCCAGACCTGCCCTTCAGGGCGGGATGGCACCCGGCGGCGGGACGGCACCCGGCGGCGGGATGGCACCTGGCGGCGGGATGGCACCTTGCGGCGGTTCGGCACCCGGCGGCGGTTTGGCCCCGGGCGGCGGGATGGCACCCGGCGGCGGGACCGCACCCGGCGGCGGGATGGCACCCGGCGGCGGGACG
>JANLUQ010000630.1:0-6467 GCA_031363565.1 Armatimonadota bacterium
GGCAAGACACTAGGGCGCGGCAAGACAAGAGGTCGCGGCAAGACACGAGGGCTCGGCAAGACACGAGGGCTCGGCAAGACACGAGGGCTCGGCAAGACACGAGGGCGCGGCAAGACAGGAGGGCGCGGCAAGACACGAGGGCACGGCAAGACACGAGGGCGCGGCAAGACAAGAGGGCACGGCAAGACAAGAGGGCGCGGCAAGACAAAAGGGCGCGGCAAGACAAGAGGGCACGGCAAGACAAAAGGGCGCGGCAAGACAAAAGGGCGCGGCAAGACAAGAGGGGCGCGGCAAGCGGCGCCCCTACGAGGACTGCCTGCGGACCATCCAGGACGGGAGGCTGTGCTTCACCATGATGCCCCGGTCCGGCGCAGTCTTCCAGGAGCAGCAACCTGCCCTGCCCCCCCTCCTCAACAAACTCAGCAGTCAATACGGCTGGCCCGTGCCGCTGACCTCGGACCCGGAGATGTTCCTCGCCCGCCTCCGCCGGGAAGATCCACGCTACACCTCGCGTCAGGGGCCATCCGGTTCCTGCTCGGCCTATTCGAGTTCTTAGGCTTCCTCTTGGAGACCGACTTTCGCCTGGCGGACGGCTTCTTCAGCGCAGAGACATTCTGTGCGCTCCGCAGCAGGGTGAGGCGCTGCAAAGCATCGCGTGCGAAAGGGCAGTGAACAAAAGCGGCAGCCCGGCGTCTGGGAACTATGCAGACGCCACCCACCGTGCCAATGAACCCCTCGCGCCAATGAGCCCCTGCCGGTGAAAGGAAACCGCCCATGTCCTGTAGGTTCTCCCTCGCTCTGATTCTCTGTCTAGGGCTGGCCGCTCCTACCTATCTCCTCGCCGCCCCCTTGTCCCCGACCGTGCCGCTGAAGAAGGTGCCGATGCCGCTGAAGCACTTCGTCTATATCATCCAGGAAAACATCACCTTCGACCACTATTTCGGCACTTTTCCCGGCGCGAATGGCATCCCCAAAGGGGCGAAGTTCGCCTATCAGCCGGGGCAGGCGACGACTGAGACGCCGTTCCACCTACATCAAACGGCGATCCCCCATGATTTGAACCATAGCTGGCAGGCCGCGCATGTCGCCGCCAACGGCGGCAAGATGGACGGCTTTCTGTGGGCCGAGTGGCCACAGGCGCTGGCCTATTACTGGAAAGGGACGCTGCCGGCCCTCGACCCCGAGGACATCGTGCCGGTCACTGGGACACTCAAGCAAGCGGGAGGGACCGGCGGCGGGGTACGCCCGCTCGTGCGCGCCCGCGCCCTGATCCGTCAGTTCGATGCCGACGGCGACGGCAAGCTGGACGGCCCGGAGATGGCGAAGGCCGTGGCCGGGACCCCGTCCCTGCTGACGGCAGCGGGAGCGATCGGGGCGACCACCCAGGCTGTCGCCTGGCTGCATCAGTACGACCGCAACGGGGATGGGCAGATCGGGCCGTTCGAGATGGCGACCCTGCTGCGGGCTGTCACACCGCAGGGTGCCGAAGGCGAGGCGGTGGCGGCGGGGCAGCTGCCGACCGAACACCTCACCCAGCCGCCCGCTGGTCCGACCCCCGACTGGGTGCATAACACGCTCTCGTACTACGACTGGCACGAGATCCCGAACTACTGGGACTACGCCCGCAAATATACCCTGTGCGATGCTTTCTTCTCCTCCGTCGCCGGGCCGAGCGAGCCGAACCACCTCTACACAGTGGCGGCGCGGTCCGGCGGGCTGGTCAACAACCCTGCCCCGAACCTCGCCGGTCAGGACGGGGTCTACACGTTCCCGACGATGGCGGAGCTTCTGGAACAGTCGCATGTGAGCTGGAAATACTACGACGAGAAGCCCGACCCACACAAGCACAGCCTGTGGAACCCGATGCCCGGCTTTCGGCAGTTCCAGAAGAGCCCGGCCCTCATGTCCCATTTAGTCGGCCTGGACCAGTTCTATGCGGACGCCAAGGCGGGAACACTGCCCGAGGTCTGCTGGATCGTTCCGACCGCGCGGGACAGCGAGCACCCACCGGCCGACTCGGCGCGCGGGATGCGCCATGTGACCGACCTGGTGAATGCCATCATGGGCAGCAGCGCGTGGAAAGACACGGCGATCATCGTCACCTGGGACGACTACGGCGGCTTCTACGACCATGTCGCACCGCCCGCCGTGGATCAGTATGGCTACGGCCCGCGCGTCCCGACCCTGGTGATCTCCCCCTACGCCAAGCCCGGCGCGGTCTGCCACACGCGCCTCGATTTCACCTCGCCGCTGAAGCTGATCGAGGAGCGTTACGGGCTGGCCCCGCTGGCGACCCGCGACGCGGGCGCAAACGACATGCTGGACTGCTTCGACTTCCATCAAAAGCCTGTCCCTGCCGATGTGATCCTGCCGGGGACAGCGCTGGACTTCTCCCGCATGAAGCCGACGATGCCGTGAATGGCCTGATCGTAGGGGCGCCGCTTGCCGCACCCCTCTTTTGCTGATGAGACGCGGGTGTGGCAAGGGCCGACTTAGGGGATAAGGGACCATGCTCAACCGAGACCTGCCGCTGTTCTCGTCGCTGCTGATGTGCCTCCGTTCCTGCCTCATCGTCCTCATCGGGACGCGCGGTAAGGACGACTGGGAGCCGATCTACGCCAACGACCCGCGCTTCCAGGACGAGGAATATGAGTTCGTCCTTGCTACCACTCGCTCCGTGAACTGAGCTATGGGTTGAAACCCATGTCTCCCCTTCCGTGTTGTTCTTTGCCCGCGCCCTCTTCTCCGCTTCCTTTTCCGCTGCTCCCCTCCCTGGAGACCCCAATGACCCTCAGCACCCGCTTCGCCCCCCTCATGGTCCTTAAGGGGACCGAGGCGGCGGCGCGGGATTTGGGAAACGTTGATGTCCAGTTCATGATGCCCGATAATGGCACAGCAGCGACCCAGAAACAGGGCATAGGAACGGGATCGCCGCCAAGACCAACAGATTATGCTGCGCGTCGGCAAGGCGGACGCGCAGACCGCGCGCGACCGTGCCCTGGGAATCCGGGACGCCCTGCGCGGGTCCCGTGTCACCATCCTCGGGGTTAGGGGGCTTTCGCCCGCAGCCCTGGAGTCCGGCCCCGCGCGAGGGCATCGGCGAAGGCAGCTTTTAGGGCGCGGAAAACGCCGACCGCGCCGTCGGGGTGCTGGTCGCGGTCGTAGTCCA
Organism: Armatimonadota bacterium; assembly: GCA_031363565.1. GTDB lineage: Bacteria > Armatimonadota > Armatimonadia > Armatimonadales > Capsulimonadaceae > JANXMY01. The sequence continues at coordinate 3,170 of JANLUQ010000630.1, forward strand.
GCCAAATGTTCGGGGCGGGCGGCGGGGGCGCGGCGAGGAAACGCGGACCTTCGCGGCGGACGACGGCGGTGGCGGGGCGATCAGTGCCATCGGGGTTGATCAGGCCGAAGTCGCTGTTTTCGCCGACGCGGAAGCCGCCCGGATACCACCACCAGACGATCCCATCTGCGCCGGACGACCGGGCGAGGTCGTAGAACTTCGCGTAGTCGGTGCCCTGAGTCGTCAGGGCATCGGGTTCGTCCGCGCCCGCCCCGTTGTTCCAGACGCTCATGCCAGTTTCGGCCCATAGGACCGGCTCGTGGGGGGCGACTGAGCGGGCATAGGCGATGCGGAAGGGGATGGCGAGGTCGCCGGCCGGTGTCCCGACCTGGCCGTAGCTTTCCGGTGAGAGGAAATCCACGGCGCGTGCCAGGCCCTCGAACTGATAGCCCTCGCCGCCGTCGTCCCAGAGCGGGTCACTCGCACCGGTCATGCGGAAGGAAACGTACTGGTGCGGGGCCAGGGCGCGGATGCGGCGGGCGGGAATGCTGTAGGTCTCGGCCAGCCAGTCGTCCAGAAAGCGGCGATAGGCGGCGATCATCTTGGTCTCGGGTCCGCCCGGCAGGGTCAGCGATTTGCCCGAGGGGCCGGTGAGCCGACCTGACCCGTCGCGCGGGGCCATCGCGCCCCAAGCCGACTCGGCGGCGGCGAGGGTGCCATAGCGTGCATTGACCCAGGCCGCCCAGTCGGCGTCAGTGCGCCGCTGGCGGCCATAGCGGGCAAAGTCCGGCTCCCAATCAATGTCGTAGGCGAACACGGTGTCGTTCTGCGCCAGACGGTAATAGGTGATGATCGAGGAGAACGTCTTCCACGCCCGACGCTCCGCCTCGTCCCGGTCCGCCTCCTGCAAGTAGGTCGAGACGACGGGCCGCAGGCTCAGGTTGACCCGCAGGTGATGAGCACGGCAGCGCCGCAGCAGGTCCAGCAGGTTCTGGGCGGGGGTAGATTCGCCGTATAGGAACACGCTGATGGCGTTCAGCCCCAGCCCCTCGATATGGGTCAGGTCGCGCGCGACGACGGCGGGGTCATAGGCGGCGGCACTCAGCCACTGCTCGAACAGGGCGCTGTCCTCCTGGGCGATGCCCGAGGAGGGCATATAGTTGACGCCGTTGACGCGCCACCGGCGGCCGTCGAGGGCAAAGTGGCCGTCAGGCGTGATCGTGACCCAATCGGCGTGTGCTGGTGGTGTCCAGACGCCGACCGCCTGCGTCAAACTGTCCACCACTCGCCCGCCCTCGGTCAGCGTGGTCGTGACGGTGTAGCCGCCCGCCGGCCACCGGCCATGTGGGTCCCAGGCGACCTCCTGCGCCGCCCCCGTGCCGCCCGCCAGCGTGACGGGCCAAGTCTTGCTCTGGGCTAGACGACCCCCGGCGTCCGTGACCGAGACGGACATCTCTCCCGTCCGCGCCGCGCCGCTCGGTCTGCCGAGGTTCACGGCGCGTGCGCCCAGCCGTCCGGGCTGGCCGGGGAAGTAGGTGTAGAAGTCGGTCCCGCCTTCGGCCAGGAACAGCCCGTCACGCATCCGCGCCGCAGTCTGCGTCAGGAGCTTCTTGACCGCGGGCTGCTCATAAAACCCTGCCTCGATCGGCGTCCATGCGGCCCAAACGCTCCCGGATTCGCCGCGCGCGGGCAGGGAAAGGCGCAGCGTAGCGAGCGTCCCGCGCCACTCGCCCGTTTTGGCGTCCTCGGCGTCTAACAGCGATATCCAGCGGGCGGTGCGGCCCTTGGCATAACCCGTGCCGCTTGGCCGGGGCTGGGCCGATTCGGGGAACGCCGGGGACGCGATCGTCCCGCCCGCCAGCCGGATCGCGCCGTGGATCGGGAAGAACTTGGTGGCGGGTGTCAGCGTCTCCAGCGGCGCGAGATCCTGTGCCTCGGACGGCGCGGCGGGGGCTTCCTCCGAAGTCGCCGTGCCGATGGGGGAGACCCAGTACTCTTGCTTTCCGCCGACCGTGCCAGTGTGCGAGAAGGCCAGTCCGACGGCCAGACGATCGGCGTCTTCGGGCCGGAATCCCTGTCGGGCGCGCTCGTCGGTGTTCGTCCACGAATGGAAGGCGGAGGGCGGCAGGCTGTAGCGCCGCCAGCGAGGCGTTAGGGGGACCGTCGCGATCCAGCGCGAACCGTCCTTGTCATCCCACTCGACGGAGAGGCCCGAGGTGTGCGGCCCGCCCCGCGCCGAGAACACGGTCATCGTCCGCCCGTCGGGAAAGGTGGGGGATGTGACCGAGGGCGAGAGGAAGGTGTCCCACCCGTTCAGGTCCGAGATGACGACGTGCAGGGCCGACGCGCGCCGTCCCTCCGCCTCAACGGGCGCGGCGGTCTCTTGAGTCGGCGTCGTCAGGTCATTGCTGGACCGATGCCAGGCCGCTAGGTCAGCCGTGCCGAAGGCGAAGACGGGGTGTGGTGCGGGGACCAAAGCCTCTGCCTCGCCGGCTCCGGCGGGCGTGACCCACCGTCCGCCCGGCTCCGCCATCAGCGCTGTCCCCCAGGCGGGCACTCCCAGCGCCAGCAGATGCCCCCCGGCTTTGAGGTAGCCGTACACGGTGGGCGCGAGGGCCGCGGGCAGGGCGCGCGCCTGCGGCAGAACCAGTAACGCACACCGATCGGGCATCAGCTCGCCCGGTGCGGACATCTCGGCGACGGTGCGCGAAACCAGCGCGTAGCCCGCCGCCCGGACGTCTTCGGCCACGGACCGAACCAGGACGGCGTCTGCGTCCGGCAGGGCCGGGTCACTCAGCACAAAGGCCGTCGGGGCAGCAGACGCGGGCCGGAGCAGAGCGGCTCCAAAGCCGAGGAGCAGCAGGAGGGCGAATGTGTTTTTCATGGCGGCCTTCCGGGGGGGGGGATGGAGCGGCTGAGGGTGCGCGGGCAGGCCCAACCTTGCCCTTTGCCCTTATTGTACCACACGAAAGGCCAGGGCTTCCAGCCGCGCGCGCTGCTGAGGATCAGGCGCGTTGTCTTTTCCGGGGCATCCGACATGTGCCGGGTGCAGCAACTCGCGGGGGGCTGGCCGGGCGCGCGGCCCCTGCCGGGTCACTCCTCGGGCGAAGGCCGTAATGGGGTGCGGGGAAGTTCGGTGCGGCGGGGGCGGTTTCCTGCGTGGCAGGGGGAGAAAGGGAAAAGGAGAGGGAGAAGAGGAGGGGGACGCCCGTATCCGAGTGTGTCTAAAAAGAGGAACGGGCGACTGAAGTCGCGGCAACAAGGTCACAAAGTCCGCCTTCGCGGACTCAGATCAGAGTCCGAATCTTAACCTGCGGAG
>JANLUQ010000650.1:0-15907 GCA_031363565.1 Armatimonadota bacterium
GGGGCCTGCCGCCAGGTCATCGCCGAATTTTCCCAGGCCAACAACCCCATCATCGTCCTCTCCGCATCTCAGTCCGGCGAGACCGAGCTACAGACTATCACCACCCTGCTTCCCGACACGTTCACTCTGCTATAGTTACTCTGCTGTAGTTTATTCGGTAGTGGCATATTCGGCGTTGTTGTGGTAGACTCCGTTCATGGTCATCGAGATCCTCCTGTGCCGCCACTGCCAGAGCCAGAACGTCATCAAACACGGGCGCGACAGGCGCGCCGTCCAGCGCTTCCGCTGCCGCGACTGCGCGCGCACCTTCCAGAAGCCCGAGGCCGACCGGGGCTACACCGCCGTCTTCCGCGCCCAGGTGCTCGCCGCCTACCACGAGCGCGCCTCCATGCGTGGGGTCAGCCGCGTCTTCGGCATCAGCCGCCTGACACTGGCCGACTGGCTAAAAAAAAGCCAGGTCCCTGCCGCCGCTGGCCCGGACGCTGCGGCCTGCCCGCCCCGATGACGTGCTGGAGTTGGACGAGCTGTGGTCGTTCGTCTACCGCCGCAGGGACAAGCGCTGGGTCTGGCTCGCCCTGTGCCGGCGGACGCGCCAGATCGTCGCCTTCGCCGTGGGCGACCGGGGGGCCGAGACCTGCAAGCGGCTGTGGCGGCGCGTGCCGCCTTCGTACCGGCGCCTGCTGTGCTTCACGGACTTCTGGGACGCCTACGCCAAGGTGATCCCGGAGACCCAGCACGAGGCGACGGACAAGGGCGACGGCCAGACGTGTCATGTCGAGCGTTGGAACAACACCTTGCGGCAGCGGCTGGCGCGGTTCGTGCGCCAGACGCTCTCCTTCAGCAAGAGCGACCGGATGCACAGGGTCTGCTTGCTGCTGTTCGTCCACGACTACAACCGGGCCCGGTGGCTCGACGACAATACCGAATAGACCACTACCGTCTCCTGTTATGGCGGGCACAGTGCGTTCCCCCGCCGGCATATTACCCAAGAAGTAGGGGAGCGGAGACCCCGAAGGGTCATTCCCGGAGTTCATTGCAGCGGGTCGAACAGCGGCACGGTGACGGCGCGCGGCTTGCCGATGGTGGATTGGACCAGGAGCGTGTGGCTTTGGTGCCCGGACAGCGGTGACAGCAGTTGGCGAGCGCCGGTGAGTCCCAGCCCGGCCGTCTTCCGGCCATCTATCGCCAGCACCTCGTCGAAGGCGTTCAGCCCGGCGCGGACGGTAGGGGACCGTGACTGGATCTCGGCGATTACGACATGAGCGCGTCCCTGTGGGTCCTTGGTCTCCATCAAAGTCAGGCCCGTCGTCTTGGTCACGAAAGGAGCGCGGATGTCGGCAGCGGGCGCGAAGAAGACGCGGGAATGCGGGTAGTCGAAGGTGATGACGAACCGGGACAGCAGGGAGACGCCAAGTGACCCAGCGTTTACAAGGGACGCGCCGCCCTTGGGGTCGAGGGAAAAGTCGGTGGGAACGCCGCGTAAGGTGATGCCGGCGACTTTGAGGGACCCGGTGCGCGTGACGCGCGACCGCGAAACGCCGCCGATGCCGCCCCCCGTCGTCAGCAGCCCATTCGGGTATTTCTTGTCCAGGCCATACTGCGCGACGAACGGGCTGTAGAGCCGTAGGGCGGCCTCATCGCCGGTATCGAGCAGGAACCGCTGGGGCGGTAATGCGTCAAGCTGGGCCACGACAGAGGGGACATCGTTGTCGAGTTCGAGGGGCAGGGATACGCCGTCCTGGGCGGTCGGATGGAAGGTGTCCGGCTGGAGGAAGGTCAGTCGCTTGCGCGCGAAGTCCATCCGGACGACAAAGTGGGCCAGCAGATCATAGCCGATGAAGCCGGAGATCGGGCGGGCGAAATAGGAGTTGAGTGTATCCGGCAGATCAATCGCGATGGCGGTCACATCGGTAAGCTGAACCGCCCCAGGGACTTCCACGCGGCTGACGAGGATGGGGTGCAGATCGGCCGAGCCGCCGTAGCCGCGCGCCTCCAGGAAGCCGCTGCTTTTCAAGCCCAGGCGGGTCGCGGTCTGCTGGGAAAGGGCGATGCCGCTGGCCCCGCTGTCCAGGAAGACGCGGGCCGGCTGACCATTAAGCCGAACGTCCAGCCCGATCTCGCCGTCATCGGTATCGAAGGGGACAGTGGCTGATGTTTGGCCAGGCCGGACGAAGCGGAACTTGCCGCCGCCGGTCGGCGGCGAGAAAAGGCCCGGCGGCAGCGTGATGTTGTTTTGGAGCTGGGTAACGGTCCCGGCGATATCATAGCGGGCGGTGCCATTGGTGACATGCATCTGGAACGGGAAGCGCGCCCCATCTACGGTGCGGTAGTCGCTGTAGCTCGTCGTCACCAGGACATTGTCGTCGAGGTGCTGCTCCCTGACGATGTAGAACGTGCGCGGGTCGAAAAACAAAGTGCTGGGCTTGCCGCCTTCGGGCAGGGCGTCCACGACCCAGTCGCCCGATTCCGGCTCGGGCAAGGGGCGCAGGGTCAGTTTGCCAGGGATGCGGCCAGGCAAGACATAGGAGTTGGTATCGAAAAAAAGCTGGACCCGGAGGTCCTTTAGCTCCTCGCCCGCCAGGGGGCGGACATTGCCGTTGGTATCGCGCTGCCAGGCGGCCTTGCCGTCATAGCCCTGGGTGATGTCCAGGATGCCCAGCTTGTCTTCCTCGTATTCCCGGTCAGGCGCGGCATAGATGGTTGTGATGGTGCCTTGGATACCGCCGGTCTGGACGCTGGAGACCACCTTGGTGTTCTTGAGGGCCGTGATGGCATCCGCGCCGCCCAGTGCCGCGAGATGCCTCTGCATCAGCGCCTCCAGGGTCATCGGCGTGCCTGACACATCCACCGCCAGCACACGACGAGAAACGCGATGGAGGAAGACGCGATGGAAGCGTCGTTCGGCGCGGCCCGTCTCCAGGACGGGCCTGGCGAGCGGCACGAGCGGCGCGGGAGGCGTGACCAGAACAGGCACAAGCTGCATCTTGCCGTGCCCATAATCGAAGGTCACCAAGAAGTGGCTGAGGACCAGGTTCCCGATGCCGCCGGCATGGGTGGAGACGCTGGTGATTCCCGGTCCGCTCATGGTCGCGATGCTGAGCGCGCCAAGTTTGAGGCCGCCCAGGCTCAGGCTGTGGCCCGGCGTGATGGTCTCGTAAATTTTGCCGCCGACGCCCGCCCCCTCGCCTTTCTGGGCGCGTGGGTCGTCGGCCCTCGGCATCAAGCCGTTTGCCTGGGCATACCGCGTGTAGAGGTGAACGCCGCCCGCGTCGCCCGTATCCACCAGGAACCGGGCGGGCGGGCGGCCATCCACGGAGGCGAGGACTGTAGGGACGCGCCCTTCGAGCTTGAGCGGCAGTGTGAAGGCGCGGGCATCTGGGGCGGCGGGCGGGGCGGCAGGGTCAGTCAGAGTGATGAGCTTGTCGGCGTAGTCGAGCCGCAGGACGAAGCGTGAAAGAAGCTCGTAGCCGATGACGCCGTCAACATGCCCATTCTCGCTGAGGCGTTTGGCGACGTTCGGGTCCTTGATGACATGCAGGAGCTGGCGCGACAGGCGGACTGCGCCGCCGAAATCGAGCGTCGCCTGCGTCGCCAGGCCCATGGCCGAGGTGCCGCCGTAGCCCAAGGCGGGCAGGTTGCCCTGCGTAGTCAGCCCCGCCTCCTCCGCCGCCTGGGCAGTGACGAACGCGCCGCCTGCGCCGCTGTCCAGAAGGAACCGGAGCGGGTGCCCATTGATCGCAGCGTAGACCACGATCTCGCTGCCTTCGGCCACGAAGGGGAACGCGACCTGGGTGGTGGCACCCGGCGTCAGGAACTGCCAGTCTTTGGTCAGGGCCGGCGGTGTGAACAGCGATGCCTCGAATGTGGGTCGGCGCGTCGCTTGGCGCAGTGTGGCATCAATGGTCAGCGGCAGCCCGCCAGGCTGGATCTGGAGGTGGGCGGGAGTCTGAGTCCCGAACAGCAGCTTGTAGGTCAGGACGCTGATCGTGGTGGCGATCCCGCCCTTGCGAATGACCGACTGGCGGATGAGGTAGGTGTTTGGGTCAAGGTAGAGCGTCTGCTGCGTCCCGCCCTTCGGCTGGGCGTCCAGCACATAACACCCGGTCTGGGGGTCGCGCCCCGGCCGCAGCGTCATCGTGCCCGCGCCGCCCTTGACGCCCCGCTTGAAGGGGTCCACGCTTTCGAGCGAGAAGCTGGCATCCGCCTTGTTCTCGGACAGCTCCTCGCCGCTCAGTATCCGGACGTTGCCGTTGCCATCCTGCTCCCAGGACGTCTTGCCGTCGCTGCCCGTGGTGGTGGAGATCGGCCCTAGCCGGAGTTCGGAGCGGCTGCGATGCCCTGCCGCCTCATAGGCCGTCATTGTCCCTTCCAGGCCGCCTGCGCTGATCGCGTAGACTACCTCATGCACCCCTTTGTCCTGATGGGCGGCGGCCGGCGGGCCGGAGGCGCGCTGGTGCCGCGCCAAAAGCTCGCTGAGTGTCATCGCTGCGGGCGGGGCGGCGGTCGCGGGGAGAAGGAGGCAGAGGAGAGAGACGCCCAAAACGAGGCGTTGAAAAAGGGTGTAATTCACTTTGCTATTTTACCGCATTCAGGAAGATTTTCCGGCAGGCCCTTGACAAGCCCCGAAACCGTGTGCTATTATCCCGCCCAGACCCATGACTTTACGAAACGACAACCTGTTCGCGGCGGTAAGAGCTAACCAGACATCTTCGTCCTGGTCGCTCCTTGCCGCGTCACGCCTGACCCGAGATTTCGCCTCTACCTTTGGTACGGGCATGCTGGGTCGTTTTGTGCCGTCCCCCGCGTACCAGTCCGGCCAAGGCATTGCCAAGAATTATCCTGCGCCGCCGATTGCGTTCGCCCCGTGTCCCCTGGAGAGATGCCCCTAGTCTCCCCTTAAACGACACAGAGCAAAGCAATCGGCCCCCGGCGCAAAGCCAGGGGCCTTTTTCTTTGTCCGCCCTTGCGCTACAGAATAAGCGACAAATGCAATACAGAAGATGCAACACAGAATATCGGCTGGAGGCAGATACGGTTTGCTGCGCTGGTCTGTAAAACCAGTTCCCGTTGTGGATTGTGGGTTCAAATCCCACCCAACCGACTTGACGGAACAGAGGTCTCGGCGTTGAACCGCCAGTCTAAACGGAAGGGCCGCCCCTTCAGGGTTTCGGGAAGGACAGTGATGAGCGACTTACAAGTGCAAAAGTTTCTGCGCGGTGGCGGGACATTAGCGGAGCTGACGGCGGCCTACGGCATCAAGGCCAAAGGGGACGCCGACCTGGACGTGGTGATGCTCAACTACAACCAGATCGCCTCGCCGATGGCTGAAGTGATCTGCCAGGAGTGCCGCGCCCTCCTGCTGGAAATGGGCACCTGGAACGTGGTTTCGCGGAGCTTTTTTAAGTTCTTTAACTACGGCCAGCCGGAAGCGCACCCGGTTGATTGGGCGATGGCGCGGGTGCAGGAGAAGCTGGATGGCACCCTGATCTGCCTTTACTTCCACCGGGGCCAGTGGCGGGTCGCGACGAAGGGGACGCCGGACGCTTCCGGTCCGGTGAACAGTCATCTCATCACCTTCGCGGGCTTGGTCCGGCAGGCGCCGGCCGAAATGGGAAGCTCGTTCGAGGATCTGGCGGCGCGGCTCGATCCGACTGTCTTCTACTCCTTCGAGCTGACCGCGCCGGAGAACCGCATCATCGTCCCCTATGAGGACCGCCGCCTGACCTGGCTGGCGGCATGGGACGCGCGGACTCTGGAAGAACTCGACATCGCTGCGCTACCCGACCTGCCCACGCCGCGTGTCCGGGAGTATCCGCTGCGGACTTTGGATGAGGTGATGACAGCCGCGGGGGCTATCGCGCCGTTCGCCGCTGAGGGCTTCATCGTGCGGGATGCGGCCCATCGACGCGTCAAGATCAAGAGCGCGGCCTACTTGATGGTGGACCGCATCCTGTGTGGCCTGAGCACGCCCCGCCGCAAGGTGGAGGCGGTGCTGTCCGAGCAGTTCGACGACATGGTGCCACAGCTCCCGCCGCCGGTGCGGGATGAGATGCTGGCGATTCAGGCGCGCTTGGGGACGTTCCGCCGGGAAGTGGCCCGGACATATGACGCGCTGGCAGGGATCGAGGACCGGCGTGGGTTCGCGGCGGAGGCCCTGCGCCACCCGTTCTCGCCGATGCTGTTCTGGATGCGGGATGGGCATGATATGGCCGAGTGCCTCAAGAAGCTTCACCCAGACCGCCTGGTGGAATGGCTGGCGGTCGCGCCCGCCGGAGCAGAGGAGGAATAGAAATGTCCACGCTGATCGTGGAGGTCTGCAAGATCGAAAGAGTGCTGCAAGATCGAAAGAGTGCTGGCTCATCACAACGCAGACGCGCTTGATTTGGCACAGATAAAGGGCTGGCAGTGCGTCATCCCGAAAGGGCGGTATGCACCGGGCGATCTGGTAACGTACATCCCGATTGATGCCGTCATCCCCGCCGAACATTCGGACCGCTGGGGCATCACCAAGTACATCCCGCCAATCAAGACCAGCGCGGGCGATGCCGAGGCGAGCCATTCGCTGTTCGTCGAGTACACGGATGTCGAGAACCTGCGGAACTTCCCCACCGTCTTCACGGAGGGTGAGGAGGTGTCGGTCTCGGAGAAGATTCACGGGACCTCCTGCCGGCTCGGTTTGGTGGAGGGCGAGTGGGTGGCCGGCTCGATGTCGGTGCGCATCGTCAGGTCATTTTGTATGGGGAAGTCTTCGGCAGCAAGGTCCAGAGTTTGGCCTATGGCCAGGTTGAGGCTTTGGGATTCCGGGCCTTCGACCTGCTGGCCGATGGCAAGTACCTGGACGCCGCTGATTTCGATGCCCTGTGCGGGCGGTTTGGTGTGCCCGCCGTGCCGGTCCTGTACCGGGGACCTTACGCGCTGGAGACAGTCAAGGCGCTGTCCGAGGGCGCGACGACCCTGGGCGCGGACCACATCCGCGAGGGCGTGGTCGTCCGGCCCGTCCTCGAGCACACCGACCCGAAGGTGGGGCGGGTCTGCCTGAAATACATCGGTGACCCATACCTGTTCGCCAAGAACGTCACGGACAGCCACGACGTTTGACGAGTTGAGAAGAAGAAGGAGGAGGAAGAACATCATGGAAAAGGAAAACATCAAGATCTTCGGCGACCACGAGGAGTCCACGCTCACCCAGATCACGCGCTCGGCCTCTCCCGAGGCGGTCCGGGGCGCGGTGCTGTGCGCGGACGGCCACAAGGGCTACGCCGTGCCCATCGGCGGCGTGATCGCCTATGAGGACAAGGTCAGCCCGTCTGCCGTGGGATTTGATATAGGGTGTGGCAACAAAGCCGTCCGCCTGGACATCCCGGCCTCGCAGGTGCGTGGCAAGATCAAAAAGATCATGGACGACGTCTGGAGTCACCTGGAATTCGGCATTGGGCGGACCAACGACACGCATGTGGACCACGAGCTGTTTGACGACGAGACATGGAAGCTATCCCCGATGAAGTCGCTCAAGCAGATGGCTCGCAACCAGCTCGGAACCATCGGCAGCGGCAACCACTACGTCGACATTTTCACCGACGAGCAGGACCGGACCTGGGTCGGCGCGCACTTTGGGTCGCGCGGGCTGGGGCACAAAACGGCGACCTTCTTCCTGGAGGCGGGCGGGGCGAAGGACGGCATGGATGTGGACCCCTTGGTCCTCGACGTGCGCTCTACTCTGGGCGGCGACTACCTCGCCTGCATGGCCCTCGCCGGGCGTTATGCCTATGCGGGGCGCGACTGGGTCTGCGCCGAGGTGGCGCGGCTTTTGGGGGCGAAGATCTTGGAAGAGGTGCATAATCACCATAACTTCGCCTGGAAGGAGACGCATGGCGGGCAGAACCTGTGGGTCGTCCGCAAGGGGGCAACGCCGGCCTTCCCCGGCCAGAAGGGCTTCGTCGGCGGCTCGATGGGGGACCAGTCGGTTATCCTGGAAGGCATCGCATCGGACGAGGCGACGGATGCGCTGCACTCGACGGTGCATGGCGCAGGCCGCGTGATGAGCCGGACACAGGCGCGCGGCAAGGTCAACCGCAAGACGGGCCAGGTGATCTCGCCGGGCGTAGTCTCGCGCGCGATGATGCAGGAGTGGCTGCGTGAGAAGAACGTCGAGCTGCGCGGCGCGGGGACGGACGAGTCGCCGCACTGCTACAAGCGGCTCCCGGCCGTGCTGGCATACCACGCCAAGTCCATCCGCGTCCTGCACACGCTGACGCCGCTGGGTGTGGCGATGGCTGGGGAGGATGTGGCGGACCCGTTTAGAGACTAGACCCACCCGGCGGTGAAAGGTCGGTCTACACGGATGGGCCGCCCCTTCGGGGCTATGGATAGCCCTTGCCCGGCCCTTCTGGGCCGGGCATTTCTCATTCCTGGCCGGTCATGCTCCCGTCGCTTAACAAGCCCCGGCGGCTCTTCTAGGGGGCCGGTGGGGCTGCTGCTTGACCGGACATGTCCCCATTAGGAATGATGGGTCTTGGCCGAGTGTGCGGGCCTGCGCTTGGTGGTGGAAGGAACCGGCTCGCGCCGGGTGGGGGGTGGTGCGCTGACAAAAAACGACACCGGGGCGATCGCGGACACGCTGCCGTCGGTCATCATGGCAGTGGCCCCGACGGTGTGCGAGCCGGGCCGGAAGAGTGAGGTGTCTATCATTCCTTTGCCGTGGTTGTCTACCACGATGCTGGTCACGGCACCATCAAGGCTGAGGGTGAACTTCTGCGCCGTGAGCGTCCCGGTCGGCGTGATCGTGACCATCGTCTTGCCGGTCATGTTCTCCACCTTGAGCGTGAACGGCGTGGCCTCGATCAGCTTGACGTTGTACCGGGTCATGCGGGTGACCGGCCCTTCGGCCCGGCTCCAATACACCGCGATCTGCTCGGTAGGATCATGCTCGACGGCTGTATTCCAAACCAGCTTCCACGAGTCCAAGAAGTCGCCTTTGGCGAACTCGCCGTAGTCATTGCGAAGGGCAAAGGTCGTCAGCGTCATCTGCTGGCTGATCGAGCCTTGAAAGACGACGAGTGTGCCCCGAACGACCGTCAGGGGAATCGGGACGGGGGAAGGTTTGACCGACACGGTCACAGTCGGTGCCTGTGCAGACGCGGTGCGACCTAGGCCGCAAACTGCAAGTGCCGCGCCTGTAAAAACGATAGCCTGAGTAACTGCATTCATCGGTAGCGGTTCTCCTCTGTAAGATAGCCCGTTTCCTGTGCTCATCCTTCATCCATTGTAACACACTACGTCGCCTTTGAGAAGGGGTAGCCGCCCGATTAGTAAAAAAGTATGAAAAATGTCGGCCAGACCGGACAAACACGCTCTGAGACATGCGAAATGAAGCGGACAGCGGTCTCAGGCCGCTTGGAGGCCCGCGTCTCTGCGAGCTGGCTCCGCGCGCGTCAGATCTTCGTGCATCAGGCTGACGAAAACGGGAGCGAGGTCGGGGTCGAACTGGGTTCCTGCCCCCCGCGCGACCTCGGCCAAAGCCGTTTCCCAGGATAGTCCCTTGCGGTACGGGCGGTCGCTCGTCATGGCGTCGAATGTGTCGGCCAGGGCGAGGATACGAGCCAGGAACGGAATCTGTTCACCCTGAAGGCCGTCGGGGTAGCCGCCGCCGTCCCACCGTTCATGGTGGTGGCGGACACCTGGCAGGGCGGCGGCGAGTTTGGGGGCCTTACGGACGATGACTTCGCCCAGGGCGGGGTGCGTCTCCATGATCCTTCGCTCCTCATCCTCCAGCCGGCCCGGTTTCTTGAGGATGGCATCGGGCACGCCGATCTTGCCGACATCGTGCAGAGTGCCGGTCATGTGGACGAGGGCGACCTCGCTGTCCGTCAAGCCCACCCTTCCCGCCAGAGCGACGGCGTACTCGGCGACGCGCTGCGAGTGGCCCTGCGTGTAGGGATCTTTGGCATCCACGGCGGCGGCGAGGGCCTGAATGGTTGCGAGGCTCTCATCTTTGAGGAAGCGGTGGAGCTGGTATGGGTCGGCGTTCGAGTCCGCGCCCGGTAGGGTGTCGAAGCGGCAGACGCGGTCGCGCCCGAGCTGCTTGGCGCGCGCGACGGCAAGCTCTGCGGCCAGCACCAGGCCCTCGCCCTCGGTGGTGTGGGCGCCGAACTCGGCGCAGCCGACGCTGAGTGTCAGGCCCAACTCCAGCCCGGTGACGGAGCTGCGGATCAGCTCTCCCAGGGCCTCCGCCTGCGCCAGATCGCGCTGAGGGAGCAGAACGGCGAACTCCTCGCCAGCATAGCGGGCCGCAACCGCAATCTGGGGCAGACAGGCTTGAAGCATTTCAGCCACTTCACGCACTGCCTGATCACCCGCCGCGTGACCGTGTCGCTGATTATACTGCCCGAAGTGGTCTAGGTCCAATAGGAGCAGCGATAGGCGCTCACCGGAGTGCGCGCAGCGCTTGGCTTCCTGGCCGAGCCTTTCCTGGAACCGGCGATGGTTGTCCAGCCCCGTCAGCGGGTCGGCATCAATAAGGGCGAGCAGGCGTTCCTGGCTGCCGCGCAGGGACTCGGACATCTCATTGAAGACTGTTTGGAGCAGGCCGATCTCGTCGGTGCGGCGGACCTCGAATCGTGCCGGCCACTCCCCCCGGCGCAGCGTCTCGGCGGCCTGAACGACGCCGCCGAGGGGACGGGTCAGGCCCCGCGCGAGGAACGCGCCGCCGGCCAGGGCCAGCAGCAGCGTAAGCGCGGAGGCGGCGAGGAATGCAAGCAGGCATCGGTGGTACAAAGCCATCGCCGGCCCGTAGGGGCGCAGGGTGACAAAACCCATGTCCGCGCGCGGGTCGGTGTCCGGCAGCGGTGCGTAGAGGGCGAAGAAGTGAGTGCCGTTCAGCGTCACCACTGTAGGTGCTGTGGGGGTCGGTAGGCGGGAGGGCAGAGGGCAGGATGCTCCCACGACCTGGCCGCGGTATAGAAAAGCCACATCGGTGCCGAGGGCAGCGCGCAGGTGCGAGGCCACGGCGGGGTCAATGGCGCGGTAGGCGGTGAAAGTCCCGCAGGGGTAAGCGCCGATTTCCAAGGGGACACAGACGGCCAGCATCAGCCTTCCCTCCCGTGCGACGATTCCCTGCCACTCGTGATTGTCCATCGCGGCGGCGACCCCGGCATCGGCGCTCATGTCCTCCCCGGTCCGTGTCTTCCCATCCGTGTCGGCTAGGATATGCCCGTCACGGTCCGTCACGATGACCTCATCCACGGCCATCTTCCGCCGGCAGTCGCGTGAATAGTCCAGCGTGGTGGCGGGGTCATTGGTGCCGACCGTCTCGCGGAGGGCCGGCTCATTGGCGATCAGCCGCGACTGGTCGCGCAGGACGGAGGTCCGCTCGCGCATGAGCTGGCCTAGCACGCCGCCGGTAGTTCGGACGTCTGCCTGCACGGCCCGCCCCATCTCGCGGGACACGAGGATGGTAAAGGCGAGTAGGATGACGGATACGAGGCCGACCGCCGTACCGGCGACGAGCAAAAGTATCTTGGCGCGGAGGTCCAGTTTTATCCTAAGTCCCATGGAGCCGCCGCCCTTACTTCCGTGCGAGCGGCAGCGCCAGTGGGGCCGACTTGTCGCCGACGGTGACGGTCTGAGTGAGTACTGCCCCGCTCTCATGCCAGGCGTGCAGGGTGTACGTCCCCGGCGGCACGTTTGGCATATGGAACCGGCCCTGCGCGTCCGTGACCGCGTAGTAGGGGGTGTCCACGACCATGATATAGGCGCTCATGTCCGAGTGGACGTTGCAGAGCATGACGACCAGGCCGGTCTTGTCGAAGGTGATGGACTTGGTCGCGCCGCGCGGGTACATGCCCAGGTCAAACTTCTTGGCCTGGAAGTAGGCGAAGACGTTGTGGAAGATCGTGTCGTCGTTGGGGAAGCGGACCGTCGTGCCGCGTGTCACGACCAGGACGTGCGGCAGAAACATCTTGTTACGCTGATCCACGGAAGCGTGCATCATCGGCGGTGCGGGTGTGTTCCCCTCCAGGTAGACGACGGCCTCGCGCGCCGTGCCGTGTGCCAGCGTGACTTTGCCGGTGACGCCTGCGGCATGCGAGGGAGTCAGCGGCCCGGCGGCGGAAAGGCTGATAAAGAAACAGAGCATAGCAATGATTCGGCGCATAGTAAACTGCCTTTTGGGTTGCCCCGTATTTTTTCTGTTATCGGTAGATGTCCCCATCCGTTGTAGGCTGCTCTAATGAGGGTGGTCTTTTTTGCCATAATCGGGCACATGACAGAAGCGCACAAACAGGCGCATGGACGGAGAAAGTTCAAGCCGTCGCTATGCGCGGGGTTGGCGATGCTGGGGGCACTTTGCGCGGGCGATACAGCCCGCGCCCAAGCGCCGACGGTGCGTGGAACGATGAGTGGGGAAATAGACCTGGACCTACGGGCGCGGGTCGCAGCCATCGGTTCGTCCGGGGCCAAACTACACGCGACAACGCTGCGGCTAGGGATGGAACTGGCACCGGGGATTCGCGTCCATGCCTATGGGGCGCACCGGTACGGCTTTTTCGCCGCGCAGGAAGCGGTCGTCGAGAAGGAGTGGGGCGGGAACGCCGGCCATGCTCAGGTGGGCCTAGTCCGGCTGCCGTTCGGCATCTACGACCCACGCGAGACCTATGCCTCGGGCCTGATTGATTACCCGATGCCGCGTGGTGACTTTTATTTTCACTCTCTTGACTGGGGCGTACCGGGCGCGGCATGGAGCGGCGGCCCCCCAAACGTACAGGTTGAAGCGGCGGGGTTCAGCGGGCGGGGAACGGGAATCTGGGACAACCAGGCCCATATCCATGGAGGGGCAGCGCGGGCACAGACCTACTTTGGGGACGCCATCCTCGGCTTCAGCCGCTGGGATGGGGGGCTGCAAGACGTTCCAACCTCCTCGGCCACCCATCCCGTCCACATGACGGGGCTAGACCTGCGCTACACGAAGACGCAGCACTTGGTTCGCGGCGAATACCTGTTCGGGACGCTGGCCGGTGACCACACGCACGGCTGGTATGTGGACGCCTATTACCGGCTGCCGCAGCATGAGCATTGGAGCCTGGTAGGTCGTCTGGAACGGCTCAAGCCGGGTGATGAGTATGCCGAGAGCCGCCAGCTTACATTAGGCGTGCGGTGGGTCGCGTCCCAGGAATGGACCCTGGCGGCCAACTGGCGTCATAACAACGGCCTTGTTTACTCGCCCAACTGGATACCGGGCGCCCCCAAAGGCGGCGATGTCCTGCTGCAAGCCTACCGCCGTTTGAGTTGGTGAGGCCGACGAATGCAAAAAGCCCCCGGTGACAGCGCGCGCTGCCATCGGGGGCTTTTTCTGTTCAGGCAGCCCCTTGGCTGCTGAAAGAGACGACACGGGCAGGAGATTATGAAACAAAGGGAGAAACCCTACATACCGACGGAGAAGAAGGAAGCCAATGATATTTCTGCGCTGCTTGTGGAAGAGCCTGGGAGTGCTGCCGCTCTTGTTGTGCGTGGTGTCCGTACATGGGAATGAGGTAAAGGCGAAGACGATGACAAAAGCGGAGACGATGCCGAAGAAGGAAACCGCGCCCGCCGACCCAGCGCAGGCACTGGAACGGACCAGCTTCCAGACCGGCGCCCCGTGGGACCCGGCGCTCCAACTCGGGTCCGATGTCGTCATGTGCTATGGGATCGGTCCTGACCTCGGCGCACGCATCGCGGGGTGGAGGGCGCAGGGATACCGTGTCCATGTCATGACCGGCGTCTCGTGGGGCGAGTACCAAGACTATTTGTACGGTCGCTTCGACGGCATCAACCATGAGGACGAGGCGCAGACCGAGCGCGACGGGCACAAGATCTCGCATGGCGGCGATGTCTACTATATGTCGCCCGGCGAGAACTACGGCAAATTCCTCTGCCTGGGCGTCAAGCGCGCGCTCGATGCCGGGGCAGTGGGTATCCACCTGGAAGAGCCGGAGTTCTGGGTGCGCGCCGGCTGGAGCCAGGGCTTCCGGCGCGAGTGGAAAGCTTTCTACCACGAGGACTGGGTGCCGCCGGACTCCTCCCCCGATGCCCAGTACCGCGCGTCCCAACTGAAGTATTACCTCTACCGCCGTGCCCTGACCCAGATCTTCGACTTCGTGAAGGCTTACAACCAGGAGCACCAGACGCACGCCCGGTGCTATGTCCCCACGCATAGCCTGCTCAACTACGCCCATTGGAACATCGTCAGCCCCGAGTCGAGCCTGCTGAAAGTGGGCGCGGACGGCTTCATCGCCCAGGTCTGGACCGGCACCGCCCGTACGGCGAACGTCTATGAGGGGATTCAGAAGGAGCGCACTTTCGAGACAGCCTTTCTGGAGTATGGGGCGATGATGAATGTCGTGCGGGCGAGCGGGTCAACCGTCTGGTTCCTGAACGATCCCATCGAGGACGATCCCGACTACTCCTGGCGCAACTACCGGGCGAATTGGGAGAGCACGCTGACGGCTTCTTTGCTATGGCCGCAGGTCTGGCGCTTCGAGGTCATGCCTTGGCCGGAGCGCATCTTCCACGGCCGCTACCCGACCCATGACCGCACGGAGCGCACGCCGGGTGAGGCGGTTGTGAAGGAACCGCTGCCGGCGGCCTACGGCACCGAGCTGATGACGGTCATCAATGCGCTCAATGACATGAAGCAGCCCCAGACGGAATGGGAATGCGGGACACGCGGAGTGGGGGTGGTGGTCGCAGACACGATGATGTTTCAGCGCGGCGGGCCGTCGCCGTCCGACCCGCACCTGGGTTCCTTCTACGGCCTGGCGCTGCCGCTGCTCAAGCGCGGCCTGCCGGTCGAGCCGGTCCAGATGGAGAACGCGGTGCTGCCCGGCGCACTCAAGCCTTACAAGGTCTTGCTGATGACTTATGAGGGCATGAAGCCGCCGACCGCCGAAGACAGCGCCGCGCTGGCGACCTGGGTCAAGGGGGGCGGTGTCCTTGTGTTCGTGGATGACGACAAAGACCCTTTTAACCAGGTACGCGCCTGGTGGAATACGGCTCCCAACCATTATGCGACACCGCGCGAAGCCTTCTTCGCCCAGTTGGGTCTTGCCGAAGGGGCCGCACCGGGGCCGCACCGGGTCGGGAAGGGCACCTTGATTTACGATGCCGCAAGCCCCGCCGCCCTGACCTACCGGAAAGAGGGGGCCGACCGCATCCGTGACCTGATCCAAGGCGCCTGCCGGGCCGCGCGCCTTCCTTATCGGGAGACCAACTTCCTGGCCTTGCGGCGTGGGCCTTACCTCGTTGCCGCCGGTCTGGATGAGTCGCTCCCGGACGCGCCTCACCGGCTGACCGGCCACTTCGTTGACCTCTTCGATGCTGGGCTGCCACTCTTGAACGCTGTCACGCTGACCCCCGGCAGTCGCTCGCTCCTGCTGGATTTGGACCGGATGCGGTCGCAAGGCCCGGTCATCTTGGCGGCGGCCTGCAAAACGGTGGGGGCGCGGCGTCTTCCCGGCGGGGGAATTCGCTTCCACGCGGCCGGGCCGGATAACACGGAAGCGGCGGTCCGACTGCGCCTTGATGCGCCGCCGCAGGTTGTCACCGTGGACGGTGCGGCACTGGCACCGGGCGGGCAGACCTGGGATGCGGCTACGCACACGCTCCTGCTGCGGTTCCCCAACAGTGCATCCGGCCACTGGGTCACGATACGTTAGCGAGGCTTCCAAAACAAAAACCTCCCGCCGCAGTATGTGCTGCGACGGGAGGTTTTCTTTTGTTCAGACCGCACTCTAACGGGGATGACCGGACTTGAACCGGCGACCTCTGCCTTGACAGGGCAGCGCTCTAACCAATTGAGCTACACCCCCAAGGAATGTGCCCGAACAATGCGGCTGAACGAAGTAGAATATACCTCAATCGGTCGGTGGGTGTC
>JANLUQ010000688.1:0-3807 GCA_031363565.1 Armatimonadota bacterium
CGTCCCCGGTGGTGCGGGGGCAGCAATAGTCAGTGGAGCACTGCCTAATCAGGTACAATCACAGCGCGTCTTGAAACTAACAAAGCAGGATGGGAAGAAGACACATTAGGTAGGGGGGGCTGGGTGAGCCATGAAAACGAGGATGCTGACCATCCGTGTGGAGCGGGAGCGCTTAAGTAATGGAGAGCCGATCTACGTTGCTCTCTGTTTGGAACTAGACCTCGCCTGCCAAGGGTCAACAGCGGATGAAGCGGTGGAAAATGTGACTGATGCCGTCGAGTCTTTTTTTGAGGTAGCCTCGCCCTCGGAGATTGAGCGGCGGGTGTTCACGACCGAGGAGATCGAGCGGCTATCCAGCGCCGAGGCGGACGGCGTCTTCATAACCCGGATTGAGGTTCCTTTTGGGCAAACTGCGGACCTTGTCGGGGCGTGAGCTGTGCGGGATTTTGACGGCTAACGGTTTCGAGTTTGTGCGGCATGGGAAGGGCGACCACGACATCTATTCCCGTCCGGAGGGCGACGTGACCTACACTGCTTCGGTTCCCATGCACCGTGAGGTAGCCGTAGGTACGCTCGCCTCCCTTGTTCGCCGGTCAGGCCTGCCGCGCAGTCTTTTTGAGGTCCAATGACCGTGCGTGGTCTGCGGGGAGTCTCAGCGTCAAGCCAAAAAGAAGCGGCCCCATCCATTGGACGGGGCCGCTTTCCTGTCAATGCTAGTCTGTGCTGCTGGGCTGGCCGACCTTGATCAGCACCGTGCCGTGGGCGGGAACGGAGACGGTGTAGCCATTGGCAAATCGCCCTTGATCTTTGCGCTGCCACAGGTCGCGGACGGGCTGGGTGCCGGACAGGCCGAGCTGGGACCAGGGGACGGTGACGTCCAGGCGGTCCGAGCCGAGGTTGACCAGGCCGACGGCCTGTGTGCCGTCGAAGAGGGGACGCGCCCAGATCTGGGCGTCGCCCGTCTCCGAGATGCGCCCGGCGGGTCGGCCCAGGGGGTCCTGGTTCACGTCCAGCACGTCGTCGTTGGTCAGGAGGGCCTTCGTGAAGGCGTCCAGCTTGGTCAGGTCACACCCGATCAGCAAGGGGGAGGACAGTAGGCTCCACATCGAAATGTGCGTGATCTGCTCGTTCGGCTTCAGGTGCGTCGGGTGCGTGTTGCCAAAGCCGACGACGCCGACCATCAGCATGTCCGGGTCGTTCCAGTAGCCCGGCCCGACGTACTTCTCGTGGCCGTTCTGGGCTGTGAAGATGCCGCGCACGCTGCTCCAGTTGTCCTGGATGTCGCCCGTCGTCCGCCAGGCGTTGCCGCCGATGGTCGCGCCCCACTTCCAGACGTCCGCCATGCCGTACTGGCACAGGCTGAAGAGGATGTCCCGGTCCGTCTTCTTCAGGGCCGCGCTCATCAACCGGTATGGCTTGATCTGCTTCTCCAGGCCCTCCCCGGTCGCCACATCGCCGTAGGAGCACCAGTCATACTTCAGATAATCCACGCCCCAGCCCGCGTAGGTGTCGGCGTCCTGCTGCTCGTGCTGCCAGCTTGCCGTGTATCCGCCGCAGGTCTTGGGACCGGGGCTGGAATAGATACCCATCTTCAGACCCTTGCCGTGGACATACCCTGCCAGCGCCTTCATATCCGGGAACTTGTCATTGGTCAGGATGGCACCGCTCGCGTCCCGCCCGGCTTCCCAGGTGTCATCAATGTTGACGTACTGGAAGCCGTGCGCGGCCAAGCCCGCCGAGATGAGCTGGTCGGCGGCGTCCCGGACCTTCCCGGCGTCCACGCGGCCCGCCCAGACGTTCCACGAGTTCCAGCCCATCGGCGGCGTCAGGGCCAGCGCGCGGCTGCCCCCGACGATGGTGAGTGATCGGGAGGACGACCCGCGCGGCCCGCGTACGGTCAGCTTGACCTTGGTTGACCCGATGCCGGGAAGGACGCCCGAGATGATGCCCGTGCTCTTGTCCAGGGTCAGTCCGGCAGGCAGGTTCGCGGCCTCAAACGTCAGCGGCCCCTCGCCGGTGGCGGGGATCATAAACTCGAATGGCTTGCCTGGCGTCGCGCCTGTGATGCGCGGCCCGTGGATGGCCGGGACGGGCGAGTCGGCACCCATAAAGATGGGCATGGGCGGCTCATCGGTGACGGCATCGGGGGCCGTGATTGGCTTGTCTGCCGCGCCGGGAACGAGGGTCAGCAGCGCACCCGCCCAGTCGGCATGGTCGCTGTCGTTGCCGTCCCCAGCGTCCGTCACCACCAGCGTCATCCGCTTCGCCCCGGTCAGGTCCACCGAGACAGGCACGGGCGCATCGCCGCCGTGTAGGACGGGTGTTTCGGCCTTCTTCTTGCCATCCACGAAGACCTGGAACTGGACTGAGCCAGACCCCTTCTTCTCGTCATCCACGCCCGTCAGCGCCTCGAACTTGGTGGCGCTGCCTTTGAGGTTGACCAAGAGCCGGCTGACGGCGTGCGTACCCAGGCCGTGTGGGTAGGCGACGCCGCTTAGGGTCAGCGCGTTGTTGTCCACGGATTTGCCCGCATGGGGCGAGCCATAATCCTGGGTGACGTTGGCGAGGTCGAGGGCGTCAAGCCAGAGGGAATTTGCAGGCGCGTCTTGAGCGCGCAGGGCCGCCATGTCCTGCGCGTGGGCGGCTACAGGGTAGATAAAGGCGGTCGCCGCTAGCGCCGTCCAAGCGGCGCGTTTCCAGAGGGGGGGAGTGTTTCTCATAGTTGCGAGACAGATACGCCGTGGGGACGGCGTTTTCCTCCCTACCGGTAGGGGAAGAGGGGGACAGGAGAATTAAAGAGGACGGGGGGACCCCGCCCCTACGGACACCGGTCTAATCAGAGGTAGGGGCGCCGCTTGCCGCGCCCTCTTCTCCTGCCTGTCTCAGATGGCCTGTCTCAGATGGACTCCCCAATGTGCAGGCCGCACTCACGCTTCAGCCCGAAGAACCGCGTCTCCTCCTCAGTCATGTCCGCGCCCAATGGGCGCGAGGTCTGGACATCGCCTATGGAAACATAGCCCTCGAACCAGAGCGGATGATAAGGCAGTTCATGGCGCGTAAGATACTGATGGACTTCTTTGTTGGACCAATCATAGATCGGGTGGACCTTGGTGCGCCCTTCCTGCACCGCCAGCGTTTGCAGCCCCGCCCGCGTAGAAGACTGCGACCGGCGCAGGCCCGTGATCCAGGCAGAAGCCTCCAACTCGTCCAGGGCGCGGCCCATCGGCTCCACCTTGTTGACCACATTGAAGCGCGTGATGCCCTCGACTCCCTGCTCCCACAGCTTGCCCCAGCGCGCCTCCTGCCACTCCCGGCTCAGAGGAGACTGGTAGACCTTCAGGTTTAGCCCCAGGCGCTCGGTCAGCTCATCCACGAACCGATAAGTCTCGGCGAACAAGTATTGGGTGTCCAGAAGGACGACCGGGATCTCCGGCCACAACCGCGTGACCATATGCAGGAGGACGGCAGCCTGTGCGCCGAAGCTCGACGTCAGCAGGATGTCCGACTTCCAGCGGTCCAGCGCGTAGGCAACACGCTCTTCGGCGGTCGCCGTGGCGAGGCTGAGATTGGCGGAGGCCAAGTCCTCGACTTCCGACTCTTTGCTCAAGACGTTCATACGCATTTAACGCCTGCTGGGAGCTATCGGGTTCCCCGGCAAGGTCAATTACTCCTCACTGTGCTCTTCTTGCGAATATCCCACCAGGAATAGGCTAACAACCCAACTCCGGCAAGAATGAATAGGCTGGACTGGAACAAAACATCGTAGATCGGGACGGAGAAGACATGTTTCTTGCCATCCACAATGAC
>JANLUQ010000710.1:0-3630 GCA_031363565.1 Armatimonadota bacterium
TCAACCCGTGGCAGACTTCAACCCGTGGTGACTGTGTGGCGACGACCAAAACAGCGTACAAGAGAGCAATGGCCCGAGGGTCCATTGCTTTTTTTGCGTCTTTCCCACCCTCTCACGCGACGGCCTCCGTGGGGATGAGGGGCGGCAGCGTCTCCGCTACCATCTCGGAAGACTCTTCCAGCGCTTGCTTTTTCCCATCCAACAGGCAGGTGACAGTCATGTCACCCATAACGTTGATTGCCGTGCGGCAGCGGTCCAGGAACCAGTCCAGGGGCAGCAGCAAGGGGATATATTCGATCGGCAGGTGGACAGCGGTGAAGACGGCCAGCATCGTCACCAGGCCCGCCTCCGGGATACCCGCCGCCCCGACCGAGGCCAGGATCGCCATGAAGACGACTACCACCTGCTGCCCCAGGCCGAGGTGCAGGCCCAGGGCCTGCCCGATGAACAGGGCTGCCATCGCCTCATACAAGGCGGTCCCGTCGTGGTTGAAGGTCCCGCCGACCATCACCCCTAGCCCCGCTGAAGCCTCCCGCACCTTCATCCCATCCTTCACGGCGGCATAGGTCACCGGCAAAGTCGCCGCGCTGCTGGCGGTAGAAAAGGCCATCATCAAGGCGTCCGAGCCGGCCGCCAGGAACTTGCCGGGCCGGACCCACGAGCCGAGCCGCAGGCGCACCATGTAGAAGACGGCCTGGAGGGCGAGCGCGAGGAGGACGGCGATGACGAACACGCCCATCGAGAGCAGGGGCCGAATGCCGGATGTTCCGACCGTCCGGGCGACGACCGCGAAGACGGCCAGTGGGACCAGGTCGAAGATCCAGTGCAGCATGACCATGACGCACTGAAACGAGGTGTCTAGGAAGCTCTCCACCCCCCGGTAGCCCGTCTTGCCCTCGGCGCTCTGACGGACGCGCACGATCCGCAGGGCGGACCCCAGGGCGACGGCGATGATGATGATGGAGATGATCTCGTTGTGCAGGAACGGGTCAATGAGGTTCGCCGGGATTTTGTCCAGCATGTCATGGGCGGGGTTGAAGGGCGCGGCATTCAGGACGCCTCCGGGCGGCGCGAGGTGCGCCCAGTGGCCTGGCCGGATGACGTTGGCGACCAGCAGCCCGATCAGGATGGCCGCGACGGTGTTCGTGATCAGGAAAAAGAACAGGCGTGCGCCCGTCCGCCCGCTGACATCGGCTTTCATCAGGGCGTGGATCACAGCCACCAGGATAAGCGGGGTCGCCAGCAGCCGCAGGAGCTGCAAGACGATATCGCTGAAGGGCTTGAACACGGCGGCCCGACCGCCCATCAGCTCGCCCACGACGATCCCCAGAGCCAGCGAGATGAGGATGCGGATGTAGAGCGGGACGCGCCGATACCAGGCGAGGCGGTCGGCGGAGGCGGCCGCGCCGTGCGTAGGGGTGACCGAGTGCGGCGGGGTGACAGGGTTCGACATGGGGCTTGCCTCCACTTGATGATTTTACTTCCCTGCAAGATTCATGCCAAGTCCAAATGCGGGGTGCGCCGGGGGCGCTCCATCGCGCGAGCGTCGGGCTGACCGGCGGGAAGTGTGTTTGGCCGAGGGTCAGACCGGGCATAGTTCACCATCACGACACCGGGGCCGAAGACGCTCCACGGATGTCACTAGGAGGAATACCGAATGAATGTTCAGAACACGCCGCCCGTGCGGCCTCGCGCCGGGCGTCGGCGCAAAGCAGCCGCTTTGATTGCCGCCCTTGGCGGGCTGGCGGTTGTCCTCGCAGGCTGCTCCAACGATAACCCGCCGCCGCAGAATACGACCGTCGTCACCCCTGCCCCGGCGGCTATGCCGGGTCCAGCCGGACCAGCCGGCGCACCAGGTCCCTCGGGCGCTTCCGGAGTCTCCGGGGCGCATGGGGCGGCAGGAGCGCGTGGGGCGGCAGGGACCCCGGGAGCGGCAGGCGCCCCCGGAGCGGCAGGTGCCTCCGGCGCGGCAGGTGCCCCCGGCCCGGCTGCCCCCGCCGCGCCGGCCGGCGGCTCCGGGGCCTCAACGCCCTAAGCAGTCGGACCGACGAAACGCCGAGCGGCAGCGCTCGGCGTTTTTTTGTGTCTCCCCACCGCATGATGGCAGGAGAAGCAGGATAGGGCGGCGAACAGACCGCGAGTGACACCGAAGCGACGCATTCTCTTTTTGATCTGGCTGATGATGGCCGTCGCCTACCTCGACCGGACCAATATCACGGTGGCTGGGCCGACGATGATGGCCGCCCTGCATCTCAGCCATACCCAGTTCGGGTGGGTGCTGGCCGCCTTCACCCTCGGCTACGCGCTGATGCAGATCCCGGGCGGGTGGCTGGCCGACCGCATCGGGTCGCGCCCGCTGCTCATTACTGCGCTGCTGGTCTGGTCCATCTTCACCGCGCTCACTGGCCTGACGGGCGCGCTCGTCCCGCTGCTCGCCGTCCGCACCCTGTTCGGGGTCGGGGAGGGGATCGAGAACGGGGCGCAGTTTAAGCTGATCGGCGACCACTTCGCCGGGCGGGAGCGATCGGCGGCGACCGCCTTCTTCCTGACCGCCCTGCCGCTCGGGCCGGCCGTCGGTGCGCCGGTCGTGACCTGGCTGCTGGGGCGGGTCGGGTGGCACGCCATGTTCCTCTGGTTCGCGCTGCCGGGCCTGCTCGTCGCGCTCCTGTTATTTTTCTTCCTGCCGAGGCAGAGCGGGGAAGCGGCGCATAGCGCCGTGTGGGGCGAGACGGGGCAGGAGCGAGGCTGGGGCGAGGCGCTGAAGCGGCAGTCGTCGTGGCTGGCGTTCGCGGCGTATGGCTTCTTCAATGTCGCCTTCTGGGGCTTTCTGGGCTGGATGCCGACTTAC
Organism: Armatimonadota bacterium; assembly: GCA_031363565.1. Lineage (GTDB taxonomy): Bacteria > Armatimonadota > Armatimonadia > Armatimonadales > Capsulimonadaceae > JANXMY01. The sequence continues at coordinate 2,849 of JANLUQ010000710.1, forward strand.
CTCAGCCAGAGCCGCCACATCGAGTTAAAAGCATTAGGGCTGATTTCTTCCATCCCCTATCTTTGTGGATTCGTAGGAATGATCGTCATCGGGAGGCTTGGTGCGGGCGTCTTCTTTCACCGCCGCGCCGCCTTGATCGCTGGGAGCTACTTACTGGCCGCCGCGTTCCTCTGCGTGACCTTCACAGCGACGAATGTCCCCCGCTGCCTCATCGGCCTATCGCTGGCCGCGTTCTTCCTCTACGGCGGCTTCGGCCCGTTCTGGGCGGTCGCGCTGGACCTGACCCCAGGCTGGATGCGCGGGGCGTTTACCGGCTTCGTCAACATGGGCGGACAGATCGGCGGATTCCTTGCGCCTATCGTCGTCGGCACACTCGTCACGCGCACCCATTCATTCGCCGACGGGTTTTTATTCATGATGGCGGCCCTTATTCTGGCCGCCGTTTGCCTGCTCCGGCTGCAACAGACGGAACTTTCCGGGGCAGGAGGCCGTTAGAGAAGAATGATTCGCCCGAGACTTCTGCCGATTCGACTGTCCACGCCGGTAGAGCGTCTCGGGTTTGGGCCGCTCCAACCGGCTCTCCTCTGGCCACTCGGCGCGTTCCTGCTCCTGGTCATCTGCACCCAATTGACCTGGCCCAGCCATGCCGTCCACCGCGTCGGGGACTTCGGCAGCCACACCCTGTATCAGTCGTTCATCGCCATCGCCGCCGTGCTGTTCATTTGGCGCGGGCTTCGCGGCGGCCCTAAACTACTGCTGTGGTGGCCGCCCGCCATCGCCCT
>JANLUQ010000713.1:0-13152 GCA_031363565.1 Armatimonadota bacterium
CATGCCGGGGCAGGAAGGCGACCCGGCGGCCCGCGACGGTGAACAGAGCGACGGTGTCGCTCGGCGGGCCGTAGGGGGTCTCAACTTTAATTTCCTCGATATCGCCCTCAGCGAACTCGTAAAAGCCGCTGCCGCCGAAGATGCCGATTTCCGCTGTGTGCTGCATAGAATACTTTCAGAACCCACCCTGCGACACCCCCAATAAGCTCTAAGTCGCGGGGTGGATTCCAAGCGCCGCTTCTGCCGCTGCCCGCTGGGCTTCTTTTTTCGTCTTGCCGCTGCCCGTCCCGGCGACATCGCCGTCCAGCAGGACATCAATCGTAAAGATTTTGTCGTGCGGCTTGCCGCGCTCGGAGGTCACCTGATAGACCGGGGACGAGAGGTGATCGGCCTGACGCAGTTCTTGGAGCACGGTCTTAGGGTCGCGCCAGTCGCGGTTCCGGTTGACCGAAGCGATCTCCGGGGCCAGAATGCCCAGCAGGAACTCGCGGGCGGCCTCGTAGCCACTCTCTTGGTAGACGACGGCGACCAAGGCTTCCACGGCATCGGCGATGATACTGTCGCGGTTCCGGCCCCCCATCGCCTCCTCAGTCCGGCCCAAACGGATGAGCGGGGCCAGGTCCATGCGGCGAGCGGCGGCGGCGAGCGCGTCTTTGCAGACGATGAGCGCCTTAGCTTGGGCCAGCTCGCCCTCGCCGCGCTGAGGAAACTGCGCGTACAGGTATTCGACGACGACTAGGCCCAGCACGGAGTCGCCCAGGAATTCTAAGCGCTCATTGCTTTCCAAAGGGCGGTCGGGAACCAGGGACTTGTGGGTCAACGCCTGCCGAAGCGCGGCCATGTCCCGGACGGGCAGGCCGCGCAGCAGAGCTTTCGTCCGCAGGTCCGTGTCGCCACCATCGCTCATCGCAGCGCCTGGAGGGCTTCGCTGATCCGGGCGACGCCCCGCTGGATGTTCTCCATCGAGGTCGCATAGGAGAGCCGGATGTTGTCGTCTGCACCGAACCCGGAACCGGGGATGACGGCAACCTCGTAGGCTTCCAGCAGATACGCGGCCAGGTCGTCCGAGCCGCCGATGGTGCGCGGTGCGTCGCCTTCGGGCATCCAGCTCTTGCCATAGAAGGCGGAGACGTTCGGGAAGACGTAGAATGCCCCGCCGGGGTTGAGGCACTGGACGCCGGGGATGTCCTTCAAGGCGGACACGGTGTAGTCGCGCCGCTCCTGGAAGGCTGCCCGCATGATCTCGACCGAGTCCTGCGGGCCGTTCAAAGCCTCGACGCCCCCCGCCTGCGCGATAGAGGTGGGGTTGGACGTGCTCTGGTCTTGAATCTTGGACATGGCCGCCACGATGTCCAGGTCGGCGGCGGCATAGCCGAGCCGCCAGCCGGTCATAGCGTGGGCCTTGGAGAACCCGTTGACGGTGATGGTCATGGCCTTGACTGCCTCGCCGAACGAGGCTGGGGACACGAACTCGCTGCCCGTATAGAGGATCTTCTCGTAGATCTCGTCGGACATCAGATAGATGCCGCGCCCGACGCACAGATCGGCGATATCCCGCAGTGCTTGAGGCGTGTAGACCGCGCCGGTCGGGTTCGAAGGCGAGTTGACGATAACCAGCTTGGTCCGGTTCGTGACAGAACCCTCGATCTGCGAGGCGGTCGCGAGGAAGCCCATGCTCTCATCCGTTTGGACAACGACCGGGGTGCCGTCGGCGAGCTTCACCTGCTCCGGGTAGGACACCCAGTAAGGCGCGGGGATGATGACCTCATCTCCCGGATCAAGCATGGCTTGCATGAGATTGTAGATGGAATGCTTCGCGCCGCAGGAGACGATGATCTCGCTGCGCGCGTAGGTCAGCCCGTTGTCGCGCTTCAGCTTGGCGAGGATGGCATCTTTGAGGGCGACCGTGCCCGAGGACGGTGTGTACTTGGTGTCGCCTTTCGCCAGGGCGGTGACGGCGGCGTCCTTGACGTTCTGGGGCGTGTCGAAGTCCGGCTCGCCCGCGCCGAAGGAGATGACGTCCTTCCCCTGTGCTTTCAGGGCATTGGCCTTCGCGGTGATCGCCAGGGTCGGCGAGGGGGCGGCGTGGAGCGCGCGCTGGGACAGCATTCTTTGCTGGGGCGGCGTGATCATGAAACGGTTCTCCCGGCTAGTGACGGCAACTGATAGGTTGCGGATGAGATGACAGAGCGGCGGCTGGATTGTTGCGGTTATTGTAGCCGAAGGGGCAGGGGGAAGTCAAGGCAGGTAGACCCCAGGCGGCAACTCTCGGGGTAGGGGCGGCGCTTGCCCCGCCCTCCTTGTAGGGGCGCGGCAAGAAAAGAGGGCGCGGCAAGAAAAGAGGGCGCGGCAAGCAGCGCCCCTACACATCTACAGGAAGCAGCGCTGCATTCTCCCCCACCCGCCGCCCCACTTTCGCCAGGTCATGCCACTCGCCGTGAAGCTTGACGCGCACGATGTCCGCCGTAAAGTCGTTATTGGTGCCGTCCTCGGTCGAGTTGCTGAACAGGTATGAGCCGACCCCGTAGACATCGGCGGGAACGGCGTTGTCCTCGAACTCGCGGATCTTGCGCGGCGTGAAGCCGCCGGTGACGGTGATCTTGACGGCTTTGCAGTAGTCTTTGGCCCGCTCCAGCCACTGGAACGGGATGTCCCAATTCTCATACGCGTGGTCCATTTCGCGGCGCAGGGCATAGACCAGGCGAGGGTTGACGCCCTTGTCCAGACGCTTATCGCCCAGCGGCTCGATGCTTTTGTCCCGGAGGCTGCCGGCCGTGTCGGGGCGGACACCATAGAGAACGTACTTCTGGGCCTCCTCATGCTGCCCCTGCTCTTCCAGTTCCATGTAGCGCGTGAACAAGGCCTTCATGGTCAAGAGGCTGTCACCCACGCAGTCGTTGTTAAAGTCTACCAAGGCGATGCGTGGGACATGCGGCGGCAGGAGGCGGGCGAACTGCAAGACGGTCTCGGCGGTGTCTCCCAGGAAGCAGGCGATGGCGGCGTGAGCCACGGTGCCGCCACCCGCCCCACCCCACCAATCCCCCTGCTCATCGGTCGAGACCGCGCTGGTGACAGAATGCCCGGAGGTCTGGTTGAAGAGCTGTACGGCGATATGGTAGGCGTACCCATCGCCCGCCTGCACCTCATGGGCATCGAACCGGGCCGGGAAGAACAGGACCTCCTTCCCCCGCGCCGCGTGCAGGACTTCGTACACGTTGGTCGCAACGCGCGTGTTCCGCGTCAGCGCTCCCAGGGTCGGCGTCTCCAATGGCGCGAAGTCCCGGTAGCGCCCACGCACTTTCAGCACCGGCGTCACCACGTTCGGGTCGCCGCCGTAGGGGGCGATGAAGCCGTCCTGCACCGCGGTCACTTCCAGTGCGTCGTAGGTGGAAACCCACTCGCCCTGCGAGTCGAAGTGGCCCGTGCATTCGCGGAGCATCGCCAGGGCCTTGTCCACACCGACGATGACCGAGAAGGGCTGGCGGCGCGTGAACCACTGCATCTCGACCTCGATGTCGCCGGTGTGGATGTCGTCCAGCGCCAATCCCGTTTCTTCCAGCGCGGCGTTGTGGCCCGCGAACGTGTACCCGTCACGCACCAGACCCGTCAGCAGGGTCACGATGTTGTCGAAATACTTGTCCGAGTACCACCCGCGCCGCATCCGCTCCACATCCAGCTTGAACGTCTCCGCTCCCAGCCGCTTGCCGTCGAAAACACTCATTCCGTCCCCGCCTCCGCCTGGATCGCGTCCCAGGCCTTCGTAAACGCCTGATACTCCGGGGCCTGGTACATGGCGAACACGACACGCTCCAGCGACGTGTCGGGGTGGGCGTCCAGATACTCTTTGACCGTGTGCAGCGCCACCGGCGCGGCCTTGTCCAATGGGTAGCCGTAAATGCCCGTCGAGATCGAGCAGAACGCGATGCTCTTCAGCCCCTTGCCCTCCGCCTTCTCCAGACACGACCGATAGCACGACGCCAGCTTCTCGGCCTCCTTCGCCCCGCCGCCTTTCCAAACGGGACCCGGCGTGTGGATGATGTATCGCTGCTTCAGGTTATGCCCGCCCGTCAGCACCGCCGCCCCCGTCTTCGCCCCGTTCGGCGCGACCTTCCGCAGCTCGGCCATCAGGCCCTTGCCTGCCGCGCGGTGGATCACACCGTCAATGCCGCTCCCGCCCTGCATAGCCGTGTTCGCCGCGTTGACGATGGCATCTACATCCTGCTCCACGACGCCGCCCTTGACGATCTCGATGGTTGTGGTGTGAGTTGTCATATACTTTATCCGCCAGCCTGCACCAGAGACAACAACTGCTTGTCCAAGGCCATGAGGTAGTCATGCCCATAATTTCTATTTTCCAGCGTCGCCACAAGGTTCTCCGGCAGATCTTGGGCGATCTCCTGACAATGCGCCCCGGCAGCAAGGGCTATGGTGGCAACCGTGTCCACGTCGCCGGATAAGGCAACGCAGGTTTGCAACAGTCCGCTCATGTTTCCGCTACCTCTGAGGGCGGAAACAGCGGCATGAACACTCATCCAGCCCTTCGCCTTCACCTTCCCGTGCCACGGCTCTGTCCAATGGCCAGCAACATGCTTTTCTAGGTACGCGCCGAGATTATCCTTGGGGCCGATGCGGTACAGAAAATAGTGCGTCATCAGAGCGGCGGCCACAGCCGCTCTGATACCGTCCGGCGTGTCATGCGTGACGCGGGCTTGGGTCGCTGCACGGGCAATCACATTTGCCACATCAGGAAAGACGCCGATCGGTCCAGCGCGCATTGCCGCACCGCTCTTATCGCTGTGGGGGACGATCTCTTTGAGGAACTGCGTTCCGTCTCGGACGTTTGAGAGGAAGTCAAAGAAGCTGGACGCATAGCCTTCGCGCGGATCGCGTTTGAACGCTTCGACGAAGCGATCGGCGAGCATCAAAGGCGTCCAATCCTCACCAGAGACGACTGCCTCCGCGACGGCGATAGACATCTGCGTGTCGTCCGTATACTGCCCCGGCACGATGTCATGGCGCGGGTGCTTGACGTAGCGGGACAAGTCGTTGTGCGCCTCGATGAATTTGGCGTCAACGTACTCAAACCCGGCTCCATAAGCATCTCCGACTGCGAGTTCCACGAGCATTTTTGGCAGCTACTTTCTCAAGGAGGCGTTCAGAGTTGGTGCCAGCGTCAGGCGATGAAACCGGTCATCCGGAGTTCACTCGCCAATCAGCCGCCCAAAGGCGGCCTCGTCCCACCCATAGCCAGCGTCGTCGTAGGTGACGCCTTTGATCTCGCGGCTGCCGGTGCGCGCGTGGACGCCGCCCAAAGCCTCGTAAAAGCGGCGTGCGGGGTTGTGCACGTTGACCCAGATCAGCAGGGTATGGTGGCCTTCTTGGGCCAGCCGCCGGGCGAAGGTCTGGACAAGGCGGCGGCCCAGGCCCTGACCCTGGAAGGATTGAAGCAGGTAGAGGCCGTAGATCTCGCTCCGGTAGTCGGGATCGCCCGCCTTCTCCGTGCCGCCGACGGCGAAGCCGACGATCTTGCCGATGTCCGTCTCGGCGACGTAGACCGTCGTTTGGGTAGGGCCGCCTTGGCGCAGGGTTTCGGCCCACATCTGCTGCTGGTCGGCGATGGAGAGAGCGTCGAGGTGTTCCTGCGGCATGATGCCGGGGTAGGTGGTGCGCCAGCTCTCCACATGCACCCGCGCGATACCCGCCGCGTCTTGGGGGACTGCCTCCCGGATCGTCATTTGTCCCTCTGCTCCGCCGTGAAGGTCTCGATGACCTCAATCTTGCCGACGATGTTCGCGTTGAACTCGTCCATCTCCTCCGCTGGTATCCAGTATTCCTGATGCTCCCGGCTGCCGACGGTCTGCACGACATGGCGGCTTAGGTAGTCCGCGTTGACCTCGAAGCGCGTGACGTAGCCGACGTAATCCGAGGCGGCGTCGCGCGTGTTCCAGTCGCGGGCGATCTGGGCGGCGTACTCTTGGGACAGGACGGGGTAGAAGATCGGCTGGAATGGCAGGCGGGGCGGGAAGGCGGCCCAGCCACCTGTCTGGATCAGGTCGAGTTCCTTCTGCCCGACGGGGCGGTAGAGGGTGGCGTGTGCGTTCGGCATGAGGGGATTGTACCTGAACGGGAGGCAGGGTTCAACCTGCGGATAGAGGGAGGGCAGAAAGCGAGGAAGAAGGACAAAAGGAAAAGAGGGCGCGATTCATCGCGCCCCTACAGTGTGGATGCCTAGTTAGGCCGGCTCCTTCACCTTCTCCTGCATGACGTAGCCCTCGTTGTCGCAGGAGTAGACGATCGGCTTGTCGTCCTTCACTGTCTCCAGGTGGACCGGGCGGCCCCAGAGCTTCTGGATGTTCCGCAGGACGCGCTCGGTGTAGTCCGGGTCCAGGGCCTTGCCGTCGAAGGCGTGCTTCAGGTACATCTCGCCCCGGCGCTTGTAGTCGCCGTCCTCGACGGTCAGGATGGGCTGGCCGAAGTTGGTCATCGAGTCCACGATGCTATCGCGGACGCGCCGCCAGTCCGTGTCCTGGACCACCCACATCTCCTCGCCATCCACTTCCTCCAGCTTGTAAGTGTAGAGGTCCAGCTTCTTAACCAGAGGCTCGGTCAGGTACTTGCGGAGGAAGGTCACGTCGTTATCCTCCTCGCAGACCTGGAAGATCTTGGCGCGGCCTTCGCCCGGCGGGCGGGCGATGGCCCGGCCCATCCAGTCCAGTTCCTCCTCGTCCCCCACCCCGACCTCGCCGTCCCAACGCCGCTCGATGTCTTTTAAGATCTGGAAGCCGACGTAATAGGGGTTGATCTGCATCCGCGAGCCGGACGGGGACAGAACGGACGAGTGCAGGCGGCGAAACTCCCAGTGTTCTTCTGAAGTCAGGTCCAGCGACTCCAAAATCTTCTCGTGCCAGTAGGACGCGAAGCCCTCGTTCATGATCTTGGTCCGCATCTGGGGCAGGAAGTACATCATCTCATCGCGGATGATCTGCAAGATGTCCCGCTGCCACTCGGTCAAGGTGCGCCCGTACTCGATCAGGAACCGCAGCAGGTCCTTCTCCGGCTCCTCAGGGAACTTGCGGGCGCGCGGCTTGGGCCGCTCGCCGCCCCCGGCGACCTCCCAGATGTCGTCGTAGTCGGTCCGGCCCGGCTGCCCAGCGTGGAGGCGGTCATCCTCGTGCTGCTCGGTCGTCTTGCGCTTGAGGGAGGGCGAGGTCGGGTCGAAATGCTCCTCGATGGTCATCACGGTATCCAGGAACTCCTCGACCTCGCGCCAGCCGAACTCCTGCTCATAGGCGCGGATGCGCTCGGCGTGGAGGCGCATCTGCTCCACCATGCGCCGGTTGGTGTGGGCGAAGTAGGTGTTGTGCTTGAAGAAATGGCAGTGGCCGAGGACGTGGGCGGCGACGAACTTATGCGAGAGCATGGAGTTGTCTTCGACTAAAAACGCCTGGCAGGGGTCGGTATTGAAGACGATCTCGTAGATCTTGGACATGCCGTACTCATACGAGGTCTTCTGCCGGTGGTAGTCCCGCCCGAAAGTCCAGTGCGAGAAGCGAGCGGGCAGTCCATAGGCACCCAGCTCGTAGATGACGTGCTGCGGCACGACCTCGAAATGGGTCGGGTATGGGTCCAGGCCGAACTCACGCGCCTGGTTCCAGATGATCTCCAGCCAGCGCTCCAGTTCCACTTTTTCGGTCGGTGAAAAGCCCATTGCTTAATACTTTCCATTCTTTTTGACAGCCTTCGTTCGGCTCTTTTGTCGCTTCAGCCAGACATATGCGGAATATCTTTCTTTCCCTTATTTTTCCGCTTCTTCCGGGCGTGTTTCTTCTTCCGGCAATTACTGTTCTCCAGGGGCGGTGGGACGACTCATCGGATAACCTCCAGCAGATCTTCGGCGAGGGACATCATGGGAGGGAGCCTGCTTCAGTTACAAGTATACCCTCTCTGCTTTGTCCACTGATTCCCATCCCAACTCAGAGCGCTGCGCGGACCTGAAAGGAGCCGGGCTGGCGGGCGTCGGCGGCACTGATCGCTTCCGCCGAGCCGAGGACGACGCGGCGACCCGGTTCGCGCATGGCATCCAGCACGTCGGCGAAGGCGCGGAAGTCCTGTTCGGTGGTAGAGAGGACCTGGTCGCGCCAGCCCTGACGCCAGGCGTCCGTTTCGCCCGTCAAATGGCGCAGGAGGGAGACGTAGCCGCGCGCGTCCGGCAGGCGATAGGTGTCCAGCCGCCCGATGGAGCCGATGATGGAGCGGGTCAGCTCCTTGTCGTCCAGGGCCGCCGCGCGCAGGAAGGCGCCCGCACCGTCATAGACGCCAAAGGTGGCATCCACGTTTGGGTCACGCCAGGACAGGTAGGAGAGGACACCGGTGTGCGGGTCGAACAGGCACGTCCCGCCATACGCGCCGCCCTGCACCCGCACCTGCTGCCAGAGCCAGCTCGTGGAGAGGAAACGGGTGATGACGGCCGTCGAGCCGCTTTCAGTCAGCCCTAGCGCGTAGAGGTTCGCGGCCTTGCCGACCGAGCCGACCTGTGACGGCACGGTCCACGCCTCGCTGCTGCCGCCCGTCGCCCGCCATTCCCAGGGGGCGTGCTTGGCGGGAGCGGACGGTAGGGATGCCAGGAAGGACTGCACCAGAGGCTCAGCTTGCGCCCAGCTTGCGCCGTCCAGGGTGACATTGCAGAGCATGGCATCGCGGCTGACGAGGCTCTGTTTTACTCGCTCCAATGCAGCCTGTACGGCGGGCCAGTCGGTGTCTATCTTGCCGACCAGGGCACGGAGGAAGAACAGGGACTCGAGGCCACGCAGGCGCTCCTCCGCCCAACCGGCCTCACTTAAAGGCGCATGCAGGCGGGTCAGGACAAACCCGGCGTCGGCGGAGGCCAGGGCAGCCTCCATGCGGGCCTTTTCCTCCACGGCGATCTGCCGGAAGCGTTCGCGGTCGTCCCAGCGGGCCGTCGTAAGCACGTCCCGCAGGATGTCCAGCAGTTCTCCCGTGCGGGAGGCCAGTGCCTTGCCGCGCAGGAACAGCCAGGCAGAGGCCCCACCCGCGCCGCCGGGTGCAACCGCTCCGCGAACATCGCCGGTGAACAGCTCGGGCCGGATGCCGCCGGTGACACGCCCAATGCGCTGGGTCAGCCGGACATAGTCCTCGCGCTCGGTGCCGAGCTGGAGGATGGCCCGGCCGAACAGCGTCGCATAGGGCAGCAGGTCCGAGGGAAGCCGGTGCAGGTCAAGGCCAATATCCAGATAAGCGATGCCGCTGGTGTTCAGATCGTGGGTGACGATGCGTGCGCCGTCCTGCGTCTCGATGCTAATGGGGATCGGCGTACTTTCCAGAGGCAGGTCCGCACGGCCCAGCATTGGCAGGGTCGCCAATATCTCGGGCGGGTCGGGCGTCTCCTGGCGGAGTTTCAGGGCCTGAGTCCGCGCCACGACTTCTTCCACTTCTGCCGGCCCGAAGGCGGCGCGGGCGGCCTTCAGCCGAGCCTTTTCAGCGGCCTCGATCGTCTGCATGAAATCTGGGTCGGGCCGCAGCGTCAGCGTCGTCCGGTGCGGGTTGTCCACGAAGAGGCTTCGGATCATACCCTCGAAATAGAGGCCGGCCGACGCCCGACTCTTGATCGATTCCAGCGGCGCGGCGTAGGCTAGCGGCCACCAGGGATCGCCGCTGTAGGTCCAGGTCGTCAGGGCGGCGAACATCTGGGTCAGGCCGCGCGGGGTCCCGCCCGAGTTCATCTCGCGCTTGTCGAACTCGATGGTGTTCAGGGCCGCTTCCACGGAGGCCGGGTCCAGGCCCTCGTCGGCCAGACGGCGCAGGGTATCCAGCATCAGCGCCTCAATGGCGGGCGCATCTGCCTCGCGCGTCCCGCGCAGACCGAGGGAAAAATAGCTCTGACGCAGGAGGGCGGCCAGTCCAGAACCGGCAGTGTCTTCCCCTAGGCCAGAATCGAGCAAGGCTTTCCGCAAGGGCGAGGCGGGCGTGCCGATCAGGATGTGCCGCAGGATTGCTAGTGACAGTGCAGTTTCGGGGTCGGTTATTTCGGTCAGCAGCCAGTTGACGCAGACCTGCGCCTTGCGTTCCGTGTCACCGTCTGCGCTCACAGCGTAGGAGTGCGTCACCGCCTTGGGTTCACTGAACCGGGCCTGGAGTGGGACGGGCGGCGCGGGCGGAAGTGCGTCGAAGTCGCTCAAATAGCGATCGAGCAGGCGCAGGCGCTCTTCGGGGGCATCGTCGCCGCTGAAGAAGATACGGGCATTGGACGGGTGGTAATAAGCGCGGTGGAAGGCGACGAACTGGTCATAGGTCAGGCCGGGGATGTCCTGCGGGTCGCCGCCTGACGACAATCGGTAAAGCTGATCCGGGAACAGGGACGCCTGCGCGTAACGGTAGAGCAGGGACGACGGGGAGGAATACGCGCCCTTCATCTCGTTGAAGACCACCCCTTTGTAGATCAGGGGGTCGGCAGCCTCATTCAGCTCGTAATGCCACCCCTGCTGCTCGAAGGTCTCGCGTGCCAGGCGCGGGTGGAAGACGGTGTCAAGATAAACATCCACGAGGTTATAGAAGTCCCGTGCGTTGACACTCGCCACTGGGTAGCAGGTCCGGTCGGGGTAGGTGAGGGCGTTCAGGAACGTGTTCAAGGACCCTTTGATCAGTTCCACGAAGGGGTCCTTGAGAGGGTACTTGCGCGAGCCGCACAGCACACAGTGTTCAAGGATGTGCGCGACGCCGGTCGAGTCGGCAGGCGGCGTGTTGAAGGTGATGCCGAAGCACTTGTTCTCGTCATCGCTTTCCAGCGATAGCAGCTCGGCCCCAGTCTTGGCATGCCGGTAAAGCCGCGCCTCGGTGCCGAGTTCCGGGATAGGCTGGTCGCGCACCAGCTCGAAGCCGTGGAGGTTCATAGGTCGTCACTTTCTAGTACAGAGGAGAATGTCGCCTCACGCGCCCAACCCTGCGCCGCCGCCCACGCCGCGCTCCTCAGCTTTGGCCTGGGCATAACCGCTCTCGGCAAAGCCGCGCAGGGGGTCGGCGGGATCGGACAGGTTCAGGTCGGAGCGCACTTTCCACAGCAGGGGCCGGACGTCGGTCGCGAAGGCGGACTTGATTATCTCCTCAGCGGCGACCAAATCCTCCGCCTGCCGCGCCTGGGCCAGCGCGGGCTGATTCACCAGCAACGCTTTGGCATAAGCCGTTTGCAGGGCGACGAGGCTCTGGATCATCTCGGCAATCTTGTTTTTGAGCGTGTGACTCTCGTCTATCATGTAGGCGACTTCACCCGCGATGCCGTCGTTCTCGCCTGCAACCAGTTCAGTGTAGATCAGGTACAGCTCATAGGGGTTGACCGAGCCAGTCGTCAGATCGTCGTCGGCATACTTGCGGTTGTTGAAGTGAAAGCCGCCCAGGCGCTTCTCGTCCAAGAGGAATGCGACGATGTGCTCGATGTTCGCGCCGGGCAGGTGGTGCCCCAGGTCCACCAGCACCTGAGCGCGCTCGCCCAGGCCCGCGCAGAAGGCGTAGGCCATGCCCCAATCGGCGATGTCGGTGTGGTAGAAAGCAGGCTCGAAGGGCTTGTACTCGATCAGCATCCTTTGGTCGTCTTTGAGGTCGGTATAGACTTCCGCCAGACCCTCGGCGAACCAGCGCTTGCGCGCCCGCATATCGCCCTGACCGGGGAAGTTGGTGCCGTCGGCGAACCACAGGGACAGGTTCTTACTGCCGACAGTGTCCATGATTGCGACGCACTCGCGCATGTGGGCGACGGCCTTGTCCCGGACGGATTTCCGGGCGCTGCCCAGGCTGCCGAGTCGGTAGTCATAGTCCTGGAAGACATTCGGGTTGACCGCGCCGACCGAGAGGCCGAGTGCGCGCGCGTAGGCGGACAGCTCCGACCAGTCCGCCCCGGCGTCCCACGGGATATGGACGGCAACGCTGGGGGCGATAGCCGTATACCGATGCGCCTGAGCGGCGTCCTCGAACTTTTCGAATACGGTGCGCGGCGCCCCGGCCATCCGAAATGCCCCGAAGCGCGTCCCACTGTCCGCGTAACCCCAGGAAGGCGTCTCGACCGCCTGCACTTTGAGCCGCGCCTCGGCGGCGGCGACATCTATTCCGTCATCGGTCAGACGCCGCGCAAGCAGGTCATATTCGGCTTGATAGTTCGGCATGGAAGATTTCTCCTGCCCCAGTAGTTCCCTGCCCCGCACTCATTTCCCTGCTTCTTTTCGCCTTGACAACGGAGCGGGCGCAAGGTACACTAAAGGACGCTATTTTTAGTGGCACTATATTTCGCGGCAACGGTCCGAGGAGCAGGCAATGATCATTATACTCTCGTCAGAGGCGACGAAGGAGAACTTGAAGCACGTGACACAGATGCTGGAGGAACGCGGCTACGGAGTCCATCTCTCCGAGGGCGTGGAGACGACTATCGTGGGCGCGGTGGGCGTCCCTAATGATCCCTCAGGAAAGGCGGAGGTGATGGAGCAGTTCGCCGCCCTGCCCTATGTAGACAAAGTCGTTCCGGTCACCAAGCCTTACAAGGTCGTCAACAAGCAGTTTCATCCAGAGCCGACGATCATCAACGTGCGCGGTGTCCTGATCGGCGACCCGACCTTCGTTGCGGTCATGGCCGGCCCCTGCACCGTCGAGACCGAGCCTCAGCTTATGGAAGCGGCGCGGGCCGTCAAGGCCGCCGGGGCGCACATCCTGCGCGGGGGAGCCTACAAGCCCTCTACGTCCCCCTACTCCTTCCACGGTCACGGCGAGCCGGCCCTGAAGATGCTGGCGGCCGCCCGTGAGGAACTGGGGATGCCGATCATCACCGAAGTGCTGGACGTCCGCGATGTGGAACTGGTCTGCAACTACGCCGACATCTTGCAGGTCGGGACGCGCAACATGGCGAACTTCCCGCTCCTGACCGAGATCGGCATGACGCAGACTCCGGTCATGCTCAAGCGCGGCATGGCGGCGACGATCGAGGAGTGGCTGCAAGCGGCGGAGTACATCGCGAGCCGGGGCAACAAGAACGTCATGCTCTGCGAGCGCGGCATTCGCACCTTCGAGACCTACACCCGCAACACCTTCGACATCAACGCCGTCGCCGCCGTCAAGGAGCTGTCCCACCTGCCCATCATCGCCGACCCCTCCCAC
>JANLUQ010000721.1:0-8490 GCA_031363565.1 Armatimonadota bacterium
GGTCAGCGCACTGACCCACATCGGCGTCCCCCAAGACCACGCCGAGTACTACGCCGAAGGCGTCCGCCGTGGCGGAACACTGGTCACGGTGAATGCGCCGGATGACCAAGCAGAAGAGGTCGTGGACATCCTGAACGGGCATGGCGCGGTGGACATTGAGGAGCGTGGTGCGTCTTATAAGACGGGCGGCTATACCGGATACAACGCGGCGGCGGCGCCGTATACAGCCGAGCAAGTCACCCGCGAGCGCGACATGTATCGCACGGCCCCAGCGACGGCGAACGCCGGAACGATGGCGGCCGGCATGGCAAACACCGGCGCTGTCAACATGGGCAATGAGCAGGTCCTCCAGGTCGTCGAAGAGGAGATGACCGTCGGCAAGCGGCAGGTGCAGCGCGGCGGCGCGCGCGTCCACACCACTGTGACCGAGCGGCACGTCGAGGAGCAGGTGACGCTGCACGAGGAGCCGGTGACGGTCGAACACCGCCCCGTAGACCACGATTAACCGTGCGCGAGACCGTGCGCCGCACTGACGTGGATGTCGAGCAGATCCCTGGCGCGACTACGACGACCGGCACGACCAGGACTATGGGTACAGCAGGAACCATGGGCGATGCGAGCAGCGCTGTCCCCGGCAGCCGCGTTCCCGGCGCCCAGACCGGCAAGCCCACTCGCGCGGGTCGGCGTGGGAGCATCGGAGTGGGGGCGCCGAGGATACCTTATGCCTCCGCTTTGCTCATTTGGATTTCTCCGAGGAGAGCGACAAAAAGCCCCGCTGGGGCAGTCCCCCAGCGAGGCATTCTTCAGTCGCGGCACTGCGACTCGCTACATATGGCCATGATACAGCATGTTGTGCATGTGCATATGACCGTGGTGCATCTTCACGCGGGCGTGGTGCATCCCATTGTGCATGTGGTGCAGGACGTGGTAGTGGCTGGCAAAAGCATTGGGCGCGAAGACGAGGGCAAGGGTGAGCGCGACCGCTGCGATTCGAATGGACTTCATGGGTGTGTTCCTTTCTGGGGAGAACCTCCGCTGACAGGGAGGTCCTTTGGCATTAGTCTTGGGGTATACCCGCGCATAGCCTCTCCCAAACTCGTTTCAGCCGGATGCCGCCAGGGAATACTGAATATCTGATGCGTGTCCTGCGGCCGGTCTTGGTCTTTATTGGAGAGCGCCTGACATTGGCGGCGGCGCTGGTCGCGGCGGCGCTGCTGGTCTTTCTCGTCCTGGCGCACCTCGTCCACGGCGGCGAGACCCTGCGCTTTGATGCCGCCGTGTTCCACTTTTTCCAGGCGCATCAGTCGCCTGCCGCCCATCTGCTGATGGCAGGGATTTCGCTGCTGGCAAGCGGCTGGGCGATTAGCGCTGTCTCCCTGGCCTGCGTCGCCGCATTTTGGATGATGCCCGCGCGCCGCCCCGACGCCCTCGCCCTGCTGCTGGCCGCTGCGGGCGGGCAGGGGGTGGTCTACGGGCTGAAGGCGCTGTTCCATCGCGCGCGCCCCGACGTGGCCTTTGCCTCTCTGGGTTACTCGTTCCCTTCCGGCCATTCCTTCGCCGCCGTCACTCTCTACGGGATGCTGGCCTACTGGCTGGTGTGCGCCGACCCGCGCCGGGGGGCATGGGTCTGGAGCGGGGCCGCCCTTCTGATCCTGCTGATCGGGTTCAGCCGTGTCTTCCTGGGGGTTCATTACGCCTCCGACGTGGCGGCCGGCTTTGTCTCCGGGCTGCCCTGGCTGTGGGGATGCTGCGCCCTTTCTTCCTACTCGTTTGGGAGATGGGGCCGGAAAGCTGAGAAAGACTTTTGAGCCACTTCTGCCCGATTTTAATGAACACCCACGCCGGCGCGATGCATGCCCAATCGGGCCAAGAGCAGTTGCAGCGCATGGCGCGTGAGGCGGACCTCGACACCGAGATCATCCATACCGAGTCGCCGGAAGACATGACGCAGGCGCTCCAGAAGCTGGTCAAGGAAGGTGCGGAGCGGGTGGCGGTCGCCGGGGGCGACGGTACGGTGCGTTTGGCGGTCCAGACTTTGGCGCAGACGGACACAGCCCTGGGCATCCTCTCGCAAGGCACCTTCAACAACTTTGCCAGCGCCTTGCGTGTCCCGCACAACCTGCCCGCCGCGCTTCGGATGCTCCGGGATGGGGTCGTCCAGCAGGTGGATCTGGGGAAGGTCGGGGACCACTACTTCACCGAGTCGGCGGGCGTCGGCCTGTTCGCGGACGCCCTGGCCCTGTACGGGCAGGGCAGCAACAAGAACTTCCTGCGCGGCGTGTATGCCGCCGCCCGCCTCGGTCTGGCCTTCGGGGCGCGCGAGATGCAGGTGACGGTGGACGGCACCACGCACCCCAGTCGGGTGACTTTGTGTGAGGCTGCCAATACTTATCGGATCGCGCAGGCCGTGCCTATCGCGCCCGAGGCGGACATTGCCGACGGCCTGCTGGATATCGTCATCCTCAGCGACCTGAAGCGCCATGAGCTGCGGCCTTACCTGCGCGCGCTGCGCGCCCAGATGCATCTTGGGCTGCCCAAAGTGACCCTCCTGCGGGGACGTGAAATTCGGTTCGAGGCTGCCCGCGCCTGCAATGTCCATGCCGATGACCAGATCATCGGTGTCACGCCCGTCACCATCACCGTCGCCCCGAATGCTTTGAAAGTCCTGGTGGACCCGCGCCTATGACGACCCAAAAGAATGCCAAGCTTGAGGCGGCCGTGCCCGTGATGCCGCTGCCCGGCGATGTGCTTCTTTTCGCCCATGCGACCGGGTGGAACCGCCTGATCACCTTTTTCACCCAGTCCTCTTTTTACCACGTCGCGCTCTATGCCGGGGATTTCCATGTGGTCGAGGCTCGCCCGCAAGGCGTCGTCTCACGCGACCTGCGCGGGCCGGAGGGGACTCATTTCTGCGCCATCCTCCCCGACCCGGACGAGCATGGGCCGGCGGCTCTGGCCTGGGCGCAGGGGCAGATCGGCGGTCGGTATGACCGCTGGGACGTCCTGGTCATCATCCTGGAGCACATCTTCACGCACCTGCACCTGAGCTATGCGCCGCCGGGCCGATTCTCCTGCGGCGAGTTCATCGCCCGTGCCTTCGAGGAGGCTGGCGCCCGTTTGTTCCCCGGCCGGGAGGCAGCGGACATCGTCCCCGGTGACTTCGCCCGTTTTCTGCCCCCCGACACACGGCCGCACAACATCGTGTAAAGGAAAATTCATCCTACCAATCTTGCAGCGACCCCGCCGAAAGGGAGCCGTTGCGTAGGGGCGCGATTCATCGCGCCCTCTCCTTCCATTGCGCCCTCTTCTCCTGCCGCGCCCTCTTCTCCTGCCGCGCCCTTCCTTCTTGGCCTATTCCCGTTTCAGTGCTCCAATACCAGCACCAGGCACTTGGCCGAGCCGCCCGACTTGATGAACTCCGACAGGTCCGTCGCGTGGACCGTGTACCCACGCGCTCTCAACTCCCCCGCCAGCGCCTCGCACCCGCTGTTCATCACGATCTGGTTGCCGACCACGACCGCGTTGCCGCCGAAGCGCAGGGCGTCCGCCTCGGAGAGCGTGATCTTCTCCCCCGGCAATGCTTCAATCGCGGCGTTCGCCCGTGCATCGAAGGCCGGCGGGTAATAGGCCAGCAGCTCGGGCGAGACCGGGATCAGGCAGGTATCCAGGTGATACCAGCGGCTATCCACCAGATGCAGCGGCAGGACGGGGACGCTCAGCAGATCCCCCACCCCTCGGCAAGCCGCCTCGTCCGACCGCTGACCCCACCCGGTCAGCAGCGTGTCGCCATAAAAGAGCGCGTCGCCCTCGCCCTCGAACGCCCCTGCCACCGCTTCGGTCAGCGGCTTCAGGCGGAACCCGTTCCCCAGCATCCACTGGATGAAGAACGCCACTTCCCCCTGCCGCTCCACGGGCCGGAAGCGCGACGGCACGAACCAGTCGCCTTTCGTCAGCCCGGCGTTTGCCGTGAACACCATGTCCGGCAAGCCCGGCTGCGGCGCGACCAAGGCCACGTCCGCCCCGACCTCTTCCCGCAGGATGGTGTACAATGCTTGCCACTGCGCCCGCGCCCGCTCGGGGTCCGGCCCGTTCGCGATCCGCATCCAGGCGTTGATCTCATAAGTCACGTCGAAGTGTTCTGGGGGGCACATCAGGAGGCGCATGGGGTCTTAGTTCTCGCGTGGTCCATCGTCGGCCTCGGGTTCGGGGCTGCGGGGTTGAAAATGATACACTTCTCACTCACGCCAGCCTTTCTTGTATTCCGCGGCCGCCTTTTTGGCGCCTCGTTTGGCTCGTGGTCGGCGTCGAGCAGGGCAAGGAATGCGTCACGGGCACGATTAGAGAGCATACGCGGCGGTTCATCCTGCTAGAACTCGCCCATCGTGTAATGATCGTCAGGAATCATCGTCAAGTCGCTCATGGTACATCTAGCCTCTTCACAGCGTCTAGGAATGGCCTGACCGATCATCGCAGGGCAAGTTTGCGGATGGACTTCAGCGTCAGGTAGAGATGAAGCGGATCATCTGCGAGAAGCGTGAAGCCATGGCGGATATAGAACCGGCTGACGGCTTTATCCAGCGCTCTGACTTCCACGGCGAGCACGCCGGTCTCTTCCGAGAGGGTCTGCACACGCAGAAGCACATGGAACAGCAGGTGCTCGCCGATGCGGTGGCCTCTATATCGTAGGTCTACGGCAAGCCGCCCCAGAGGGGCGATGGGGACGGGATAACGCGGCAGATGTTTCTCTTTCGGTAGCTCCGCGAAGCTTAAAGAACTCATCGGCAGCGTATAGTAGCCGATTATCTCAGAGGAACCTTCCCCGGGTATGGCTACGAAGGTCCGTGAGAAGTCCTTCTTTGCATTCTGTCCGGCCTGGTGCCGCAGGAATACGTTCAGGCTCTCCACGTCCCAGTCGAACGCCGCACGTCCATGGTGCGGCAAAAGCGGCTCGACGGTCCAGGCACGACGCCTTGAAGGAATAGCATGTGCCGTCACGTCGTCCTTCCGAGCCGGTTTCTTTGCCGACGGTTTTTCGGTCGTGACCGTGGCGAGTTCTCCTTTCCCGATTGTATCACAGTGATGCCATTGTAGTGACGCCACTATGGCGTGCAATTAGCGGGCGTCGCCGAACGTCATCAGCGTCGCCGAATACTGCGGGAAGGACCGGATGACGGTGGAACCGGAAACGGGCTGGGCTGACAAGGTCAGGTCCTGGCCGGGTCGCCCGTCCCGCGCGGCGTCGTCGTTGGCCTTGCCGTAGGTCCAGACAGTGGCGGCCCCGCGTGCTTTGTACCCTGCCAAATTGATCGGAACGTTGGCGTAGTTCGTGTTCGGGGCCGTGTTGACCACTAGAACGCTCAAGCCCCCATCCGTGTGACGGACGGCATAGATTTTGAGCAGCGGCTCAGTGCCGGCGCACACGCAGACCTCGTCGCCGTCCAAGATAAACTTGTTGAGCATCTTGGTGATGTAGAAGACCGGGTGGCGGTCCAGCCCGCGCAGCTTTGGGTCAAACCGCGCTAGACCATAGTGGCCATAAAGGCGCCACCCGTAGAGCAAAGAGCTTATATTGAACTGCTTCGGGTCCGTGTTGACGTAGTTGTCCTGCCACAGCCACCAATCCGTCGCCTGGTACTCCGTCTTGATTGAGTCGCCCACCATGACCGCTAGGGCGAGGCCGCCGGGGAGGTTGACGCTCTGCTTGCCGGGGTTGCCCCAGACGGTCCCAATCTCGGTCTGCAAGAGCTGGACTCGGGCGCCGTCCGGCAGATAATCCTTCAGCATGGCCCGAATCTGGCCGTCCGCGACGTGTCCCAGCGTCCACCCGCTCGCGTCCAGCCCGCTGAGGAGCTTCGCATCGTCTTCGGTGCCCGGACCATACTGGTACTGATGCTCGACGAGGAAGTCCGGCACCGCCCCCAGGGTGTGCAGCGTGCTCAAGAGGATCGGCGTCCAGCCGATCTCCTGCTTGTGCGTCACCGGGTTGGTGACGGCCTCTTTGGCATACTTCCCCCAGACATTCGTAACAATCGCGCCCAGCTTGATGGCCGGGTCAACGGCCTTCATCGCCGCGCTCCACTTCACATAGTCATGGGCGTACTTGACCGGATCCGTGTTGTCCCACTCCTCGTTGCCGAGCTCCCAGTACCGGACACCCATTTTACGGCTGACGTTCGCGTCCCATACCCAGGCTGCCGCCATGGCCGGCGTTCCGGACTTTCCGTAGTTGCAGGTGAGGATGATGTTCTTGCCCAGCACGCCCGCCGCCGCCATGTCGGCCACGAACAACGGCCAGGGCTGGGTGGCATTGGTGGTCGTCCAGTCGAACACGTCGGAGTTCGCGCCGCCGGGGTAGCGCACGCTCTTGATGCCGGCCTCTTTGAAATAGGGGAGCGAGGCGTGGTTGTCGCCCCAGTAGAACAGGTTCACGCCAAAGGCCGTACCGGTGAGGGTCCGGCCGGTTGACTTCGTGTTGACGGTCAGGGTAGGCGCACCGCCCGCCCTCGGCAGGGCGGCCACCAGGAGAAAGAAGCACAGCGTCATCAGGACGGCGGGCGACATCCGCGACAGTTTCACTTGGCGTCCTTGTTCCTTGAGCCAGAGTCCCCATCAGGTCCGGCCCTAAAGGGCCGAGCCTGTGCAAACAGCCCATTGACAATCCCGTCCGTGAGCCTTAGAATATCGTCATGACTACCCACGCACACCTTGCGATGCTCCGAATCGCCTTCGCCCTACTCACACTGACCGCGATCGGTGTTCAGCTGTCCATCCACATCCGCAGCGGCTTTGACGTCTTGAACTTCTTCAGCTACTTCACGAACCTCTCCAATATCTTCGCGGCGGGCGTTCTGCTCCTCGCCGCCGCCCATGCCCTGGCCAACCGGCACGCGTCGGAGCGTTTCACGCTGCTGCGCGGCGCCTCCGTAGTGGCGATGGCCATCGTCGGCATCGTGTTCGTCGCAGTGCTGCGGGACGAGGACCTGGGCACCCTCCGGCCCTGGGTGAATGT
This sequence comes from Armatimonadota bacterium, assembly GCA_031363565.1. Lineage (GTDB taxonomy): Bacteria > Armatimonadota > Armatimonadia > Armatimonadales > Capsulimonadaceae > JANXMY01. The sequence goes on from JANLUQ010000721.1 coordinate 7,010, forward strand.
CGTCCTGCACTACATCATGCCCTTGGTGGTCACACTGGACTGGGTGATCGCGCCGCCCGAGCGCGTGCCGTCTTTCCGCCGGTCGCTCCTCTGGCTCGCTTTTCCGACACTGTACCTGATTTACACGCTCGCCCGAGGCACCGCCGTTGGCTGGTATCCCTACCCGTTCCTCAACCCAAATGGGGCACAAGGGTACGGTGGGGTGGCCGTGGCCTGCGCGGTAATCGCTGCCGTGTTCCTCATCGTAGGGGTTGGGGTCCGTGCCGCCGCCCGCCGCACCGGGAGGCATTAATGGGGGCAAACTTGTTGAACGGATATGTCGATGCTATGCACATATTGTTAACTATCAACACAAGTTTTTGTTTTAATTTAATGTCAGCAGTTTGTAAATAATACGCTTCCGAGCCTGTCTCAAGCGGCGGTGGCACTATGCCAATACGGCCCAATTCCTCCAAGTATCGGGAAGCCATTAGACGTTGTGCGACGTCGGCTTGCTCCAAGAAATGGATGTTGCAGTAGAGCTGTGCTGCGGTCGAAGGGCATGGTCACGCTTACTCCGTCCACACCGCCTGCGGGTTGCCGAGCAGGTGCCGCAAATAGTTCACCATGCCCTCGTCCGGCGTAACCGTCAGGTTGGGCTGGACGCGCCGGGTGCGCTCGCCGTCGGCGATGTGCAGCAGGAGGCGGCTGCCGCCGGCGGACTTGTGTTCGGCCAGCTTGCGCTGCAAGGGGCGCATCTTGTCCGCCATGCTCTCATCGAGCCGGATGTTCAGACAGGAGAAGGCCGGGCGGGTCTCGCGGACGACGTTCGCGCCGGACCCCAGCAGCGTCGCCGCCGTGGCAACGGGCGCGATGGCGTCGGCGCTGATCTCGACGCTGGCGGCCGAGCCGGCGTCCTCCTCGCCCCCTCCGCCCCCCTTGTTGATGCGGTCGCGGTGCGAGGTGCGGCCTTTGACGATGACGACGCTGTCCTTCTGCGGGACCTCGGTCAAGGTGGCGGCGGAGCGCGGGAAAACGCTGACGCTGATGGTGCCGCTCTTGTCTTCCAGGGTCAGAAAGTACATCAGCTCGTTCTTGCCCTTGGTGTAGTAGGGGCGGACATTGGTCAGGACGCCCGCGACGGTCACATCCTCCTTGTCGCCGAGACCCCGGCACTCATCAATCGTGTGCGAGACGTGCGCCTTGACGGCATAGGCGTACTGGTCCAGGGGATGGTCGCTGAGGTACAGGCCCAGAAGCTCTTTTTCCATCGCCGTGATCTCGTTCGGCTTCAAAGGCTCCGCGTCGGGCAGGGGTGGGGCGACATGGGCTAGGCTTTCGGAGTCCGAGTCGTCGCCGAACATGGACACCTGGCCGGATTTGCGGTCGCGGGCGACGCTGGCCGCGCTGTGCAAGGCCCCTTCGAGTCCGGCCAGCAGGCGGGCGCGGTTCTTCTCCAGGCTCGCCAGCGCGCCGGCTTTGATTAATGTCTCCATCGCCCC
>JANLUQ010000725.1:0-3861 GCA_031363565.1 Armatimonadota bacterium
CTGTATGTCGCAACGCGCGGCGTCAACGACACCGCCCTGTATGCGGTTGACATCCACGGCATCAGCGACGACACCAGCCTGATCTACCGCCAGATCTCGCCCGACAGCAGCATCTTCCAGTCCTCACCGGCGCTAATCACCAACACTTCCACCACGGGTGGAAATGGCGGCGCGGTCTATGTCGTCAGCGGCAACACGCTGTACGACTTCAGCGCCACGCCGATCTCCAACCCCATCGGGACCCAGGCTTTCCCGCTGATCCGCGAGAACAGGGCTTACACCGGCTTTGGCCCGCTCTCCTCGCCCGCCATCGCCGCCGCCAATACCTTTGACCTCTTCTCGACTCCGCCCGGTACAGGTGTGCCGATCGGCTACCCCTATACGACCAACACCACTGACTGGATCTATGTTGGCGACAGCAGCACCGGCTTCTGCCGGGGCATCACGCCCTTTGACACCAGCGATATCGGCATCCCCGGCGCGATCGGCAGCATCGTACCGCCGTCGGTTGACCCACCTGGCGCGGTGGACTTGCAGGCGATCATGCAGGTCTACCTGGTCAACGCCGTCGACTCTGGCAGCCTCAGCGCCGCCAGCCCCAAACCGGCGCTCCCGGTCGGGCCGGATGCGGCTCTGCCGGTTTACGACTGGGGCCAGAGCGTCTACATCCGCTTCAAGAACGTTGCCCCGCCCGCCGATCCCAACGGCGGAGCTACCAAGTATGTGCTGGACAGCAACGCCACGTTTGACGGGGCTACACCCGTGCAGGCGTATGGCAAGGGTGGACCTATCGAGTTTGACATCTCCGATACCACGGACGGGACGGCCGCCGACCGCGGCACGGTGCCGGCCACACTGCTGACTGCGGCGACCACGCCGCTCGGCAATGGCATCTTCGCCCGCGGCGATGCGGGGACGGCTGCGAACGTTACCCTTGTGGACTTTCAGAACGCCAAGAAGGGATATATCGGCGCGTACACCTATGCCATCGGAGATGGAACGGCCCGGCGCAATACGCCCGGCTCACGCCGCCATGTCACCAGCGCGAAGCAGACCGTCGAAGTGTATACCACTTTGGACGGTGTGAACTTCACAGATGCCAATAAAACAACCATCCTTGAGGTCCAGACCACTTCCGGCAACGTGGTCAGCACGCCCGTACCCGGCAACCCGCCCACCTATAAACCAACCACGGTTTTTCCGGTGGATGAGCCGACGTTCGGCATTCTGAACCCGCTGGCCGTGCGGGCAGGCGGCATCCCGCTCCCACTCGACCCCGCAAATACGCCGGCCTACGCCGTTCCTATCGGCGATGAGTTGGGGCCGTTCCGGAGCGTTGCGTCTCCGCTTACCCCCAGCGATTCGTTCGACATGGAAGCGGCGGCAAACGGAAACGATATCCTGATCAATCCGCCGAAGTCCACCTCCGGGGGCGGCTCAAGCCCGATCGTGCGGAATTTGGCCCTGACGAACCCGCCCACGTCGGCGCATATCGTGGTCACGTCCACCGGCCTGATCCCGCACAACAACAGCGGCGACAACTTCGATGCCACGAAGCTTTCGGTTCTACCCACAGGCTTCGGTTTGGCAGGCAGCGGCCTCGGTGCGACGAACTTCGGTATCCCCAGCGCACCGTTCGCGGCGGACATCGCGGACCGCAGCGCCCTGGGCCTGCGCCGGAGCCGCCTGCGGATCAAGACCGGCACGATCTCCGGTGGTGGGGCGGGGATGTATTGGAACGACAATTCCACCTTCAACATCGGCCTCCCGAACACCGCGCCCATCCCTGGCCACGACCACGACTCGGTCGTGAACTATCTGCCCTGGGAGACGCCGCCGCCGGCCGGCCCCTATCAGAACGGCAACATCAATTCCAGCACCGATTATCCGAACATCGGCCCCTCGGATGTCTCCGCCACGCTGTACCCGAATCAAGGTGGCTCTGCGGACCTGACCCTGGGCAACGCCATCGCTCGCCCAGCGTTCTCGGCCTCCAATGGAACCACCCCTGGGGACCGGCAGGTCTTCACCAACCCGATCCAGTTCCATATCAGCGTCCCGCACTTCCAGCCTGCTAATCAGCAGCTTTATACGCAGCTGTCGGGAAGCGCGTCGCCCGGTCTGAGCAACTACCAGCCGCAGGGGGAGATCGGGCCGGATAGCCTGGTTACGAGCGCCAACAACACCTTCCCGATGGGCTATGTGACGACCCGGCGCATCTACGTCCCGGACCAGAGCGGCTTCTACCGGCAGGGCGCGGCCTACCGCGATATCCGCATCTACACCGGCGTCCCGCCGGACTACGGCACCCAGATGGGCGATGCGACTGTGGAGGTGGGCCAGGTGCCCAGCGGCTTCGGCATCCAGACCAGCCAGTTCGTGCCGCTGACAAGCGCCTATCCAAACCCCTTCGCGAACCCGCCGGGCACGTATGACCCGTACAGAACGTTCGATCCGTACAACCCAGTGTTCCAGGATTACTTCAAGCCGCTTGAGATTCACAACACCGGCAACGTCAACCTGCTGAATGTCCACCTGGACCAGAAGCAGAACCGGCCCATCAACGGCATACAGACAGCGGTAGCATTACCTCTGTTCTCCGATGCTCTGGATTTCACATCGTTTATCCCCGGCTATGACCGTTTCGGGATTACGGGGCCGCGCTTCGGCAAGTTCGGCGCGAACAATGAGCAGGAAGATACCTACCTGATCCGATCGTCGCTCGATAGCGACCTGGTCGCCGCTTATGGGCACAACCCGGCGATTGTGAGTGGTACGAACGCCGTCGGCACGCCACTTCTTCAAGTCTATCCCGGCGCGACCTTCCATAAGGCGCAGGTCGGAAGCGGCCAGCCCAGTACCCTGACCGTCCCCGACTCGCCCGAAGGCTTCACGCCAGGGGCCTCCCTGGATGTCCCGCAGACCAACCATGCGACCCAGTCGGCAGATACGAACAACAACTCGCTGCCCTTCAAGACAGCGCCGTTCGTCAGCGTCGCCGTTCCGTTTGGGACGCCCGTCGGCAGCTACCACGGTTCCATTCAGCTCTTCGAGGGCCTGGACCCGTTCAACTACCCCCAGGGTGTCAAGGCGTCGCAGCCCGGCTTGCAGGGCGCATACACCGGACTGACCGCCCAGATCTATCCCCCGCAGTATGGTGGTGCAGTCGGCGGTATCGGAATCCCGACACCAGGCGCCAATGGGCGGCCACTGGATGTCATCCAGATCGTGCCCTCCGGCAACAGCGAGATCAGTCTGATGCCGAACAGCCCAAACGTATCCGCGCTGAACGTCAAGGTCGTCGAGGACCGCATGACGGACGGCCTGACCTTCGGCGCAGTATCGCAGGTGGACCAGGGGCAGGCGATACCCTCCATCGGCAATGCCCCTGCCCGATCGGTTCCCGACTTTGCGCCCGCCGCCTACCGCGACTCAGGCGGCAACCTCTCGGTCTATTGGACGAGCGGGCGGGGTGCGGGACCAAACGCGCAGTTTGACATCTACCAGGCCCTCGTGCCGATGGTAAATGGTGCCTTCCTGCCGGTAGACCCCTTGGCGACCAACACCTATGTCCCGCAGTGGTGGACCTCGCTCGGCACTGAGTCGGGCGGCTACAATGCAGACGGCACGCTCAAGCCTGCCCTGCCGGCAAACTTCGGAACCAACAGCGGCCTGACCATCGCCCAGGACTCGCTGAACCTGAACACAGTCGGCGCGTTCGCGGTCAATGTCCAGGGGCCGCCGCTCACCACCTCATACCAGAACACCCTGCTCTTCTACCCGGTGACTGGAAGCACCGGTGCGTTGGTGTTGCCGCCTGTGCCGATCACGAATGACCCGTCACAGGTCAAGTATGGTGTC
>JANLUQ010000006.1:0-4250 GCA_031363565.1 Armatimonadota bacterium
CCCGGCTTTATCTTTTACGAGAGCAACACGGGCCAGCCGATCAGCACGGCGGTGGCTCACCTGCTGCGCGGCAACCCGGAACAGATGCACTAACAGATGCACTAACAGATGCACTAACAGATGCACTAACAGATGCACTAACAGATGCACGACCGGTAATTGGGCCGGTCCGACCGGCCCCACGCCGGTCTTCAGACGCACGATCCACTCGCAGCGCCGGCGATGGCCGCCGGCAGGAGGAAACGACGATGGCTAACGAGCCTTTCATTGACGGCGGGAGCCGCCCGGACCTGACCGTTGACCTGAACGCCAAGGTCGGCGACCTGTCCGTGCGCCAGCTTTCCGACATCTTGGGCAACAGCGCGCCCCAGAAGCTCAAGCAGTTCGCCAAGGACGGGATCAAGGACTTCAAGGAGATCGAGAAGTTCCAGAAGGACCAGCCCGATAAGTTCCTGTTCAAGGAACACAAAGACGGCAAGGACACCGCCGACCACAAGGCCAACAAAGACCATAAGGAGGCCGTGGACGGCAAAGCCAACAAGGACCACAAGGAGAGCGTGGACGGCAAGGGTCACAAGGACAGCAAAGACCACAAGGACCACAAGGAGATCCACAAGGAACAGTTCAAGGAGAAGGACCAGATCGTAGACAAAATCGTGGTCTTCGAGCAAAAGGCGATCAGCTCGGAAGTCTTCAAAAACGACAAGGAACTGGCCGAGAGCGGTATTCCAGTTAATCCGGGCGATCCTGCGGTCAACCCCGCGCAGGGCATTGACCAGCTCATCCAGCGCGTCAGCGGTCTGGAGCAGCAGGTCGCCACCCTCCAGCAAGGGGCAGCCGCCGCGCAGGGTGGAGGGGGCTGATGCGCCGCCCACCCTGTCCCTAGTTGGATGGGGTGGCCGCCTCGGCTTTCCGAGAAAGGATCACTCCCTATGGCGCGCAAACGGAACGCGGCCCCAGACCCGGCGGCCCTGGAGCCTGATGCAGTACCCGCCGTCCCGCCCGAACCTACTCCGCCCGAATCCGACCCACCCAAGGTCGTGGATATGCCGGTCCGTGACCTGCTCCAGATGCTGGGGCGCCCCCTGTCTGAGAACGTCCCGCTTCAGGCCCGCGCCGCCCCGGCCTTACCGGCAGGAATGGACGCCGAGGCCAAAATCACCGACCTCACAGCGGGCGAACTAATCGGCCTGCTCGCCGCTTTCCGGGGATGAGGGTCGGCGACGGTTGGAACCGGCACTTCCAGCGCCGATTCATGCTTTGCCCGCCGCCCGGCTGCGCTCGTCGCGAGCAGTGCGCTTGGCCTCGTTCCAAGGGAACCGGCGCCCGTCGGCGCGCGGCGTCGCGGGCCTGCCGAAGCCGATGATGTAGGCGCGGCGCGGGACTTGCGAGCGGTTCGCGCCGGTGAAGTGCATCGTGCGCGCGTCGTGGAAGGTCGCCCCGCCGGCAGGCAACGGGCAGGCGACGGTCTGCGTCTCATCCACGGCGTCCAGCATCTCCAGGCCATGAACCCGCGTGTCGCCGCCGATGCTCTGGTGGGGCGTGATCTCCCGCTTGTGGCTGCCCGGCAGGAAGACCATGCAGCCGTTTTCTAAAGTCGCCTCCTGCAAAGGCATCCAGACGCTCAGGGAGTGGTAATCCAGGTTCGGGTCCCAATACGCTTCATCCTGGTGCCAGGGCGTCGGAGCGCCCACTCCGGCGGGCTTGAAGATGGCGTGGTCACCTGTGAACGTGATGCCCGGCCCTAGCAGCTGCTCCGAGATGGCGCGGGCGTTGGCCTCGTACAGCGTCTCGGCCAGTTCGGGGGCATACTTGCGCGGGCCGAGGATCTGCGGCAAGGCGGCGGGCTTCCCCTCCTCGTCGGCCCCGGCCAGGTCGAACTGATTACCCTCGGCGCGTCCAGCCTTCTGCTCGAACAGGCGGTCATAAACGCTGCGCAGGCGCTCAACCTCCTCGGGCGTCGTGATGGCATCAATGGCGAGGAAGCCGTTCTCATGGTAGAGCGCGATTTGCCCCTCGGTGAGCGTGATTGTCGACTGGAGCGTCATAATGATGGTCCTTTAAGCACTCGGGGGTGTTATGGGTAAAGTGTCGGGCAGATGTCCGGGTCGGAGTAGTCGGGGACGCCGCCCGTCTTGCGGCACAGGTCATCGTTGTCGTGGTGGCCCAGGCTCCCATCGGGGAAGTGGTATTCCTGCCAATGGTTCGCCATGTCCTGCAAGTGGACGGCGATCGCGCGGCGCGGGTCCGGCCGACGGTTGGGGCCGCTGCCATGGATCGTCAGGCAGTGGTGGAAGCTGACCTGGCCCTTCGTCATGTTCATCGGCACCTTGACGACCGGCTGGCCGCCCGTATCGAACTTCTTTTCCAGACCCTCCAGGTCACTGCTGAAGAAGTTCAAGGTCTGGGTGTTGTCCGGCCAGTGCTGGCTGCCCTCAATCATTGTGATCGTGCCGTGTTCCTCGTCGCAATCGTGGAAGGGTATCCAGGCGGTCAGCATGTTCGGCGAGGAGCAGGTCTTCCAGTAGCCCCGGTCGGTGTGCCAGCCGACGTTCGCTTTTTTGTTGGGGTTGTCGGTGGGCTTGAAGAGGAGCTGGTCGTGCCACAAGCGCACCTCGGGGGTGCCGGCCAGCCGGGCGGCGACGGCGGCGAGCAGAGGGTGGCGGACCAGGGCGCTCAGGCCACCGCTGAAGAACGAGGCGTAGTCGTGCTTCCGCAGGCCGTCCCCGTACTCACCCGTGGGCCGCCACCGGTCCGGCATCGGGAAGAGGGGTTCGTCCAGGTCGCGGGCATAGAACCGCTCGCTGCCACGTCGGGCGGCGTCCAGTTCCTCGTCCGTGAAGAGGGGGCGGGACAGGTAAAAGCCGCGCTCGCGGTAGAGGCGGACCTCGTCGTCGGTGGGCAGCAGCGCCATTTGGTCTGGGGTGAGTGTCATGCCCTCATTGTACGCAACGGGCGGGCGGAAATGATTGCAGGAGTTTCGGCCAAATGTATGGAATGTTCGGTAGATGCCCACAAATCCACTCGCCCATTATGGACACCCGCCCAACGTACTGGCGGGCTTCCACGCGGACCATCCTGACCCTGACGTGCCCGAACTGGTCCACATCGGGGAGCAGTGGGCCTCACGGCGGCTGCTGGTCACCACCCACAGCCATGCCGTCTGGGAGTTCTACCTCCAGATCAGCGGCGAGAGCCGCTGGGACGCCCCCGGCGAGACCTACACGCTGACGCCCGGCGCTTTCTTCGCCGCCCCACCCCAGGTCCCGCACCACATGCACGAGCGGCCCGACGACAAGCACCACTTCTTTTTCGCCGCCATTGACCTCGCCGCCGTCTGCGCCCGGCTCCCCGCGCTCGCCCCCGTCTGGCAGCAGGGCAGCCCGATCTTTAGGCTGCGCGGCGAAGCCCTGACAGCCCCCTTCCGGCAGCTCATCCGCGAGGTTTCTCTGACCCTCCCACACCGGGCTTCGGGCATCCGGCTCGCTCTGGATGCCCTCGTCCTGGAAGCTGCCCGGCTGGCGGAGACGCCCACGCCGGGCGAAACCCACTCACTGATCTTGCGCCACCCGGCCGTCCTGCGGGCCAAAGAGCTGCTGGACCACCAGCCAGAGCGTCCCTGGCGGCTGCCCGCTCTGGCCCGCCTGGCGGGGATTTCGGCCCACCACCTGGTGGAGTGTTTCACACGCGAGGTGGGGGTCTCGCCCCACCGCTATCTGCTCGCCGTGCGCGTCCGCATGGCCCAGGAGATGCTGACCGGCAGCAACATCGCGGTCACGGATCTGGCCCTGGAACTCGGGTTCTCGTCGTCCCAGCACTTCGCCGCGACGTTCAAGCGGCTGACGGGCGAGACGGCGCAGGGGTATCGGGCTAGCAAAGGAGCGAGGGGATAAATCCCTTTCGCTCCGCAAATGCTCATCCTTCGGACGAAGAACAGCCCGCTCTTCCGTCCGGCAGGACGGTTTTGCCAGCGAGAGGAGTTTATTCCCTGGTTGCGCCAGGCATCCGCCGGCTCACCGATGGCCTTCCACCTTTGCCCCTGGCAGCGGGGACCAGTCGAACACACCGGACGGGGGCGGATGATTATCCAGGCGCGGCGCGCAGGTCTGGTTTCGAGCACTGATCCTTATGGCACTGACCCTCAAAGTGATAGTGACAGAAATGGGGGCTTTTGTTGGCGGTGCGCGGGATTATTTTCCTCTCCCGTCGCGCAAGCGCGCCACCCTCCCCTCGGAGGGAAGGGTTTCGGA
>JANLUQ010000082.1:0-5161 GCA_031363565.1 Armatimonadota bacterium
CCGGATGGGCGGGCGACCCTCTGGTTCGTCAACCCCGACGGCTCCTTCGGTAGCAGCCGAGCTTACGGACCTTATGTTGACAGTGCAGGCATCTGGCAGGCCGTCGCCCTCGCCACCGGTCCCGACGGCGTCAGCCGCCTCCTGTGGCACAGCCCGGACGGACGAGCCACCATCTGGCATGTCTACCCAGACGGCAGATTCGACACGAGCCAGGCTTACGGACCTTATGTCGACAGCGCAGGCATCTGGCAGGCTGTCGCAGACTCGGCAGGACCATGACCGCATCTGCTCTACAAGCTGATGCGATAAAGAACAGGGCGAGCCTTTCGGCTCGCCCTGTCGTCCGCGTGACCCTTCTTCCTCGGCACCCTTCCTTGACATCGCACCCCCGCGCGGGTATATTGTCTCCATGCTGAAAAGACTTCCAGGCACCGCCGCCTTGCGCTTGCTCCCCAGCCTCCGTCGCGGTCTTCGTCCGCTTCCTCTGCTGCTGACTCTTTCTCCCGCCCTCTTGCTCGCCGTGCCCATCCAGGCCGCAGACAATAATGGCAATGCTCCGCGCGTTGAAACGATGTACACGACGTGGGACGATTACTACTTCTATGCCGCTTTCCGTGTCCACGACAGCGCCGTCTACGGGACCAACACTGCCACTACGTCGCAGCCGCAGCAGGACGACGACATAGAGGTCTTCTTCGAAGACGATGACGCCCGTGCCAAAGTCCGCACACCCCAGACGTTTCAGATGGCCGTTTCGGCGGCGCAGGGCGCCTATTTCAGCGTCGGAGATGGGACAAAAATCCCCAAGGGCAAGGCGGTCTACAGCTACAAGTACGCCGTCACAGTGAATGGTACGCTGAATAAGCCGGACGCTAAGACCACGGGCTATGACGTCGAGATGGCGATCCCGTGGACGGAACTTGGGCAGACCAAAGCGCCCGCATCGGGCGCGACCTGGGGATTCAACGTCGTGTCCCGCGACCGGAGCAGCCTGCCACTGCCTGCCGACAGGTTTTACTCGCTTTCGAGCAAGGTGCGCGGCAGGGGGGATATCCAGAACCCGTCCAAGTGGTCCCGCATTACCTTCGTCACGGCGGGGGCGGCTTCGACAGCGGACAAAGTCGTCTGCGCTAAAGTCGTCGGGCAGTTCCCGCGCATCAACGGCGTCATCGTCAGCGGCGATTGGCCTGCCGCCACGCAGCTCGCGTTTGGCAAAGACGCCATCCAGGCACCCGCGCCGACTTTGGCTGAGGAGCCGAACACAACCGAATCACCCTTCGACAACCCGCCTGCCATGACGGCCCCGCAACCGGAGCGGACTGCCAGCGCAGTCGGCGGCACCATTGACATGCCCAACGGCGCAGTCATCAAGGTCATCCCCGGCGGCATCAGGAACCCCATCGGTATGGAGGTCCCGCTTCCCCCTCCCCCACCCGCACCCAAGCCAAAGCGTGTTCGGGGAAGCCGAAATCCGGTCCAAGTGGCGCAGAACACGGCTGCGCCGGAGGGTGTCACGGTCAACAGCGACTCATTCGCCCTGGGCCAGCCTAAGCCGCCTGCTTACATCATGGGCATCTACCGTCTGGACTACAACGCCGACGCGCGCAAAGCGCCGAGCCAGGACGTCTGGAACGGCGCAGGCGGGACACTGCTTGCCGACCAGCCGATGAACGGGGCAGGTCCCTGGTTCTCCGGACTGCGCCCGCAGTGGCACCGCCAGCAGCTTTCGGACATGCGCCGCGCCGGTATTGAGGTCGCCCTGCTGCGGACCCGGCCCGACGATGTTTTGCTGCCGCGCGAGTTGGACGCTTTCATTACTGCCCTCAAAGACATGAAGGCGGCGGGACTGGATTACCCCTTGGTCGGCGTGGATGCGACAGCAGGCCAGCCGAACCTCGACTTGATCTATGCACACATCCCCGCCGAGTTTCGTGCCTTATCCGAGATCCCCGGCGCGGGCAAGGCCGGCGTCCTCGTCTATGACCTGAGCCTGGGAACGGACGCAAAAAAAACCTTGGCCGACGGTACAGCGGTCGCGCGGCTCTTCTACAGCAGCAGTGTCGCCTCAGTCTCGCCGGGCCGCGTGGACAAGAACGGCGTCATCTCGCGCAAAGGTGGGCGCACCTATGACACGGCCTGGCAGGTCGCGATGGTCTCGACGCCCGAAGAGGTCGTGGTGGATAGCTGGAATGATTACGGCCACGGGACCGAGATCGCGGCCTCGCGCCAGTACGGCGAGCAATACGCCGACGCGACCAGGGCCGCCGTCGTTGTCTATGACGGCAGCCGGCCCTGGCACGCCAAGTACCTGGCCCATTGGACCCCGCGCACCGTCTACCCCAAAACGCTCTACCAGATCCCGATCCGCATCGAAAACGCTGGCACTCTGCCCTGGCGCGCAGGCGAGGGCTACTCGCTTTCGACGCGCTGGTACAAGGACGGCAAGCTGTTTGATGACAGTGCGCCGCGCATTCCCGTCGCCAAAGACGTCCTGCCCGGCCAGGCTTTGACCCTCTCCGTCGGGCTGGTTGCCCGCAACAACTTCGGCGAGGATCTCGCGCCGGGCGACTATACGCTTGTCTTCGACATGGTGCAAAGCCAGGAGCGCTGGTTTTCTTATGCGGGCGACACGCCACTGCAAGTGCCCGTCACCGTCATCGGGGCCGATTCGGGCGTCGGCGGCACGGCGGCGACCTTTATCAGCGCGGCGACGCCGGGCGTGGTTCAAGCCGGGACGTCGGCCCAGACAACGGTGCAGGTCCGTAACGACGGCGCTTCCGCCTGGCCTGCCGGGTACACACTGGGCTACAAGATCCAGACGATAGAACCCGACGGGGCAGACCCCAAGACGGTCGCCGAGGGCGGTAAGCCGCTTGATCCCGGCCCCACGCCGCCGCTCCCACATGCCGCACCGGTGCAGAAGGCACCCGACGCCGGTTCTATCACGCCAGGCCAGATCGCCGTCGTGCCGCTGACCGTGCCGACCATGGATGCGGGCGGCAAACCGCTCGCGCCCGGCGCTTACCGTCTGCACTGGTTCATCCGGCCCGATGCGCTCGGCTCGGCCGTTGCGGGGACCTATGACGAGGTGCTGACTGTCGCCGCCGCCCTGCCCGACGCAGTCTTCCTCCAGGCGGATCTCCCGCGCACTATTGACGCCGACAAGGAAGAAACGGCGAACCTTGTCCTCCAAAACCAGGGGTCTGAGGTCTTGAAAAAGGACCGGATACGCATCGGCTACCACTGGTATTATCTGGACGGGACGGAGATGACCTGGGAGGGTGGCTCTATCGGCTACCTGACCAAAGACCTGCCGCCCGCTGCCATTGACAGCGCCATCACGGCGACTTTCCGCGCGCCGAAGTCGCCGGGCCGCTATTCCCTGGTCTGGGATGTTCGCGTGGGCGACGGCCCCTGGCAGTCCACGCTGCCCGTCTCGCGCGGGGATGACGCGCTGCAAGTCCTGGTCAATGTCGGTAGCAGAGGCGCCTCAGTCGTCCCCGTGGACCTGACTAAGTCGTTCAACACCGTCGGCATCGTTTCCGGCGAGGTCTCCAAGAACGGCGGTTTCGATGGACACGGCGCGGCGCTGCCCGCCGAGGCCCTGCCGCCGGACCAAACGGCGGAGGTGGATGGCAACCCCTTTACCCTCGGTAAGCCCGGCCTTCCCCTGTACCCGTCCGGCTACTACACAGCACGGATTGGTGCGGGCGAGGCCTCAAACCACACCGTTTCGTTCCTCTATCCTAATGTCCATGAGGGCCTGCCGAACGTCGTCGCCTGTATCGGCCAGACGATCGCCCTGCCCGGCGGCCGGTACAAGACGCTCCACCTGCTTGCTGCTGCCGCCGACGGCGCAGCCGTGCCCGCTATATTCGGTCTTCAATTCGACCGCGACGTTCAAACGGTTCCGGTGTCCATCGCCGACTGGGGCACTGCCCCGACTGGGGCAGGCATCTCGCCCGGCTTCACCGCCCCCTACCGCTACACCGAGTCCGGCATCAAGCCGCTTCCCACGACTTTAGGAGACTACGCGCTGCGGCTTGACACGGGCCGTAAGCTGACCGGCCTGACCCTGCCGAACGACCGGAACATCAAAATCGTCGCCATTTCGCTGGAGAAAGAGTAGCCAAATAGACTGGCAGACCTTTCTCCATAACGGCCCATCCCCCTCTGGACGGCAACGGCTACCAGAGGCGGAGAGGCGCGTTTAGTTCGCTCTTTGTAGGAATGGTGAGCTAGTGCAATGGGGATCTATATTGAATGACTGGGTCTGAATCGGCGGGCTTCTAAAAAATCAAGTACCTTCCATAGTGGGAGGCTGAAGTGGTCATGGGTGAGGGCGACTCCATAATGCCGCCGACACTTTTCGATCAGCGCTGATGGGTCGTCCTCGAAGTAGACACCCCAAATTGTTGCCTCGTCAGCGACGAAACAAGGTTCTTCCTCAGGACTAAGAGCGACACGGTAGAATTCCTGGGCTTGGGCGTCTCTTTTGTCCATCTCCACGCTGGGCGCGAAATCAAAGGTCTTGACGATCTCATTCATCCCATCCCTCCACCTCGCTCTTCGTTCAAAAGACGAACCAGATTATTCTACCAGATCGCTCATGATAGTGTCAGAGGGGCAGGTAGAGAGCCGCAAAATAGTCAGCTCCTGCGCGGTGGACGGGTCCGGGGCGCAGATACGCGCGGTCCATGCCTTTGCCTCCTGTAATTTGCGCGCTGGGAACGGACAACCATTTCCCCTGTACCTGTGAAGGCGGGCATCCGCTTTCTAGCCCCCGATCCGAGGACCGGGGCGACTGCCGCAAAAGGAGCCATCCATGTTCGACCGCCAGCAGTTCCTTGGTTCGCGTCATCCACAGCCTTCGATATTTGGAATGAGGGAAGCGCCTTGGGTATTCTTCCGCCGCGCATTCCGTGCGGCTCTCTGTATCTCGCTCGGACTGACCCTGACAGCGGCAGCATGGGCGGACTCGCCGCCGGTCTCCCCACCGCCGACAGGGCTGGTACTCTGGCTGGATGCATCTGACGCCTCCTCCATCCAAACAGATGCCGAACGCAAGGTCGTCCAGTGGCGGGACCGCTCCGGCCAACACCATGACCTCACAGCCGGGGCGGACGAGGCGACCAGGCCGCAGGTCGTCCCAAACGCGCTC
>JANLUQ010000017.1:0-4587 GCA_031363565.1 Armatimonadota bacterium
CTCACTGGCCGGTTCGCGGTCTTCTCATCCTAAATCATTTTTAGACGGAGACAGTCAATGCACGCCTGCACACGAAGACTTTTTGTTTCAAGGCTCTCGAATCGAAGAGCATTCACCCTGATCGAGCTTCTCGTCGTCATCGCGATCATCGCGATTCTTGCCGCTATCCTCTTCCCCGTGTTCCAGAAGGTTCGCGAGAACGCCCGTCGGGCGTCCGACCAGTCCAACCTCAAGCAGCTCGGCCTGGCCGAGATTCAATATGCTCAGGACGGCGATGAGAAATACAGCGGGTCCTTCAAAGTCATGCAAGGGGGCAGTGACGGCGGACGCATGCACTGGCCGGAGATGATCTATCCCTTTACCCGGTCCTATGGTGTCTATCTCGACCCGAATCAGACCAGTCACATGGCCAACGACAACCTGAACACTGCAAAGGACGATAGCGGCGGCCTGCTCAACAAAGACATTTGTCCGGGTGCGCCTAATCAGCCATGCGGCGTGGACTACTCGATGAACTGCATTATCACGGGCGACGACGGCGGCAAGTTCGAGGATCCAGCGATTGGCACCGGCGGTCCCCAATATGATGACAGCGTTGGAGCTAACCTTGCGTCGCTAACTGCCCCGTCGGAGACCATCTACATGACCGATGCACGGATGCAGGACAACAACTGGGATGGCTCATACACCGATGTGACGCCGGGCACCTATTACGGGGACAAGTGGATAACGGAAGGTGGCTGCGGCTGGGGCTGCTCCCCTCCGAGCCACGACAACTTCGACAAGCGCCATACAGAGGGGACCAACATCCTCTGGTACGACGGCCACGTCAAGTGGCTGCGGTCTTCCATGAAGTCTACCGCCAAGTACCCCGGCGGCTCGCCCTACTACTGGTATGTCGTCAAGCCTGAGTAGGAATGCCTTCACCCCGGTGCGGGACCAGTGGCCCTGCACCGGGGCAGTTTACGGAAAGAACGCTTCGCATGAAAACTCGCGCCCTCAGCCCCACGCCGAACCGGCGCGGGGCTTTATCCATTCCTGCCGAAGCGCCTCCACCTCAGACATCATCCCCTCTACGGCGTGGACGCATCGTGGGCTTTGCCTGCCTTGCGCTATTACTAATTTTCGCGGGACTGTGGCTGGCCGATGCCTGGCATCAGACGGAGCGCCGCGAGGCGGCCTTGCCGCAGCTTGAGCGGATAGGCCGCCGCGCCCCGGACGGTCCCCTGCTCGCCCTGCTCGGCGGGCGCCTCGCCGAAGCCCATGAGACGACGGCCGCCGACACTCTCCGGCGCGCGGTCGTCGCGGGGGAAGGAACGGCCCTGGTCTGGCAGGCCCTGGCCGCCACGACCGCCGCCGGCGGCGACCGCCGCCGCGCCCTGGCCGACTTGAATCTGGGCCGGAAGGCGCTGGGAACTAGCCCCGTGCTGGACGACGCGCTGATGCGGGCGGAGGCGCTGGGACCGGCCCCGGACGCCGCCTCACTGGCCCAGGCCATCGCGCCGGAGGGACCTACCCCTCTGGTGGAGGCCTACACGCGCGGCAGCTTTCTGAATGGCCTCAGCCGCTGGTGGGGGCATCGTCTCCCCGAGGAAAGCGGCTTTGCCACCCGGCAGGAGTGGGCGCGGCTTGTGCCCAAGGACGCTCAGGCACAGCGTCTGTGGGGGCTAGCGCTGCTGCAAAACCGCCGGCTGCCCGAGGCGGGAGCCGCGCTCGCGCGGGCCGTGGCCCTCGCTCCGCAGTCCCCCGCCGCACATTTGGCGCTGGCGGATGCGATGGAGCGGGGCGGACTGCGGGAAAAAGCCGGCTTGGAGTATATCGCCTCCCTGAAGCTGCACCGGGACTGGCTGCCGGCCTTGCTCGGGCTGGGTCAGAATGCCATGGATGACCATCTCGAACATGCGGTCCCAGCCTATCTGCGTGCCACCCAGATCGCTCCCCAATCCGCCGAAGCCTGGATCGGCCTGGGCCGCGCGTATTTCCGGGAGCCTGACACCTACGCCAAGGCACTGACGGCCTTTCAGACGGCGGCGCGCCTGGCCCCAGACCGGACGGATTTCTTTGACAACTATGCGGAAGCCTTGCGCGAGACCTCACGGGTGGCTGAGGCCGAGGCGTTGCTGCGGCGACGCCTGCACGCAGCCCCGGAGGACGCGCAGTGTCACTACCTTTTGGGGACGGTCCTGCTGGACAAAGCATCATCCCCGGCCGGGGAGGCGGCAGCTGAAGCAGAGACGCGCGAGGCTCTGCGCCTGTCGCCCCGTCAGCCGCTGGCGGAGGGGCAGCTTGCCCGGCTTCTGCTGCTGCGCGGGGAAGCGCGCGCCGCCGTCCTTCTGCTCCAGGATGCCCTCGCCTTGAAGCCTTATGATGTTAACACGCTCAACGTGCTGACGCGCGCAGCCTCACAGGCCGGAGAAGTCAAGGAGGCCGCCCTCTATTCGGCACGGTCCCAGGCGGTGTTCCGAAACCAGCAGCACCTGCGCGTTTTAGAGGCTCGGGAGCATCAAGACTTGATGAACCAGCACACCCATCAGCAAATGGCACAACTGTATGCAGAAACCGGCCAGCCGGTGCGGGCGCAGCAGGAACGAGAGCTGCTGCGCTTGCTGCAAACCGACCCGCAGAAGGTCGTGCGGGAGCGCCAGTTCCTTCGGGCCTCCATCCAGCAGGTTCTGCCAAACGCAGGTCGGTGAAAGGGGAGATCAGTCGCCGGTCTGTGTGCCCTTGATCCAGCGGGCATGGCCGTCGAAGAGCAGATACTGCGTGCCCGCACTGTGGCGGTAGGTCGGCAGCACAGGGATGAGGTGCTTTGGGTCCAGGTCATGCTCGGCCTCATAAGCGAGGATCGCCGTCGGGGGGCGTGATGTCGTCACTATCCTGGGCATACAGATGGACGGCCAGCCCGATCTGGTGGTAGTTGGATAGACAGGCGGAAGCGCGGGCCTTCTCACGGACATGGGAAAAGACGGGAAAGAGGACGGCGGCGAGGACGGCAAGGACGCCGACGAGCATCTCGATCAGAGTGAAGCCGCGCCGCTCGTACACGGTCATGCGGCTCATCGCCGGGAGTGGGAACAGCTCCAAGCGATGATTACCCTTCTGCATTCAGGACTTACAGCGCCGTCGGAACGGGGACGCGGTCCAGGATCTCCTCGATGATGGCTGGGCCGGTGACGCGCTTGACGCGCGACTCGGGGCGCAGGATGAGGCGATGGGCGAGGACGGCGGAGGCCAGACGCTTGATATCATCAGGCAGGACATAGGTGCGTCCCGCCAAGGCGGCATAGGCCTGAGAGGCATGGAGGAGGCCCAGGGAGCCGCGCGGGCTTGCCCCGAGGGCGGCCTGCGGGTGAGTGCGGGTGGCCCCGACGAGGGCGACGATGTAGTCGCGCAGGGCGGGGGCGACGAAGACAGACCGGGCTTCTTCCTGGAGGCGCAGGATGTCGTCGCGGGTCGTGACGGGCTGGAGCGAGTCCAGAGGGCGGACGCGGGTCTGCTGGGCCAGAATCTGGCTCTCCTGGGCGGGGTCGGGGTAGCCCAGGGACAAGCGCAGCAGGAAGCGGTCCAGTTGGGCCTCGGGCAGTGGGTAGGTCCCGTGGGACTCGATGTGGATCTCGGTGGCGATGACGAAGAAGGGATGCGGGAGGGCGTAGGTGACGCCGTCGGTCGTCACCTGCTGCTCTTCCATGCACTCCAGAAGGCTGGACTGGGTCTTGGGGGTGGCGCGGTTGATCTCGTCGACCAGGACGATGTTGGCGAAGACAGGACCCTCGCGGAACTCGAATTGGGCGGTCTTCTGGTTGAAGATCGTCGTGCCTGTGACGTCGGCGGGCAGCAGATCGGGGGTGAACTGAACGCGCTTGAAGACCAGCCCGAGGGCGCGGGCGAGGGCCTTGGCGAGTGTGGTCTTGCCGACGCCGGGGATGTCCTCGATGAGCAAGTGGCCGCCGGCGAGGAAGGCGGTGAGGGCGAGATCAATGGCGGGGCGCTTGCCGACGATGACGGTCTCAATACCCTCGGCGATCGCGCGCATCGTCTCGGCGACAGTGAGCGGGCCGGGGACGGGGTCCAGGCCCCCCGATGCGGGCCGCTCGGCGCCGAACGATTCGAGGGGTTGCGGCGCAGGCATCGTCGGCGCGGGGGCTTGTCGTGTGTCCAATCGTGGGGGTCGCCGTTCTACGTTTGTGTTCTGTGGGTGAGTATACCCGGCGCGGGCGCGTCTCAACAGGCCTAGATCAGCAGACGGAGAGGATCTCGAAGCGAATCAGCCCGCTGGGTGCCTGGACCTCGATCTTGTCGCCGACGGTTCGGCCCATCAGGGACTTCGCCATGGGGGAAGTGTTGGAGATGCGGTTCTGCATGGCGTCGGCCTCCATGACGCCGACAATGGTGTACTCGGTGTCGTCGCCATCCTCGTCCCGGACGGTGGCTTTGGAGCCGAGCATGACGATCTCGCCGCCGGCGATGTAGTCGGCGATCTTGGCGCGATCCAGCATCTGCTTGATGTTGTTGATCTTGCCGTCAAGGAATCCCTGCTGGCGCTTGGCATCGTGGTAGTCGAAGTTCTCGCTCAGGTCGCCCAGGGAG
>JANLUQ010000170.1:0-4900 GCA_031363565.1 Armatimonadota bacterium
GACGGTGCGCGCCCCCATCTGCGGCAGGCCCAGGGCGGCGACTTCGGCGGGGGGGCGACAACAGTGCTTCGCCGAAGCCAGTGGAAAGGAGAACTGGAATTTTCCGCTCCTGCCCGTCCGCACCCTGGACGACGATGGGTATTATGGGGCGCTAGTCCGCGCCGACTCTGCCGATGACCATAGTCGTGTCTCCTCGCTGCGAGTAACGCTTAACGTCCCAAGACGATGTCGAGCGCGGCCAATACGTTCTCAAATGTGCCCTGACTCAGCGCCCCATAGGATTTGATGATGTCCGACTGGCGCAAATTGTATATCTTGTCGGCGCGGATCATGCTTCGCTGTGGCAACATCCCTGTCTCCATGTCCGTAATCAGTACGATGTCGCACTGTTTAAGCCTTGTTCCACACCTCGTCGTCAACGGGGTTGTCCCAAAAGTCCATGGTTTTCACGGATGCCCGCAGCAGCCCATCGGCCTCATCCTCTGACTCGCGTACCAGCACGATGATTTCGACAGGCGTTCCCTGGCTGAGACGCAGACGGGGAAGAGTGACTTCCCCGTCCGCACCGACTTCAGCTCTGTATTTCAGGGCTTCCACAGCGTTCTCCTCTACAGATCCAGCAGGATCGGCAGGATCATGGGGCGGCGGGCGGTCTTCTTGTAAAGGAACTTGCCCACGGCGTCGCGCAGGTCCTGCTGGACGACCAGCCAGTCGTTATCCTCTTCGGGCAGGTTCTTGATCTTGTCCACGATGACCTGCTTGATCTGCTCGACCAGCTCCTCGGATTTGTCCATGTAGACGAAGCCGCGCGAGATGACCTCGGGGCCGGAGACGATCTCGCCGGTCTCCTGGGAGATGCCGACGACCAGAACCAGGAAGCCGTCGGTGCCGATATGCATGCGGTCGCGCAGGACGATGTCGCTGACATCGCCGATGCCGGTGCCGTCAATGAGGACCGCCCCGCTCTTTTCGACGCGGCCGATGACGCCGGCAACGTCCTCGCCGACCTCGACGATGTCGCCGATCTCCGCCCGGATGATGTCCTCGGGCGGCCAGCCCATGTCCTCAGCGATCTTGGAGTACATGTGCAGCATCCGGTACTCGCCGTGGACGGGCATGACGTACTGCGGCTCGACGATGTTGAGCATCAGCTTCAGCTCTTCCGCGTAGCCGTGGCCGGAGACGTGGACCTTGGCAATGCTGTCGTAGAAGACGTTCGCGCCGCGCCGGAACAGATGGTTGATCGTCCGGTACACGGCATCCTCGTTGCCGGGGATGGCCGAGGCGGACAGAATGACCGAGTCGCCCGCCACGATCTTGAGCTTGCGGTGGTCGTCCACGGCGATGCGCGAGAGGGCGGCCATCGGCTCACCCTGCGAGCCGGTCGTGATGACCGTCACCTGCTGCGGGAAGTAGTCCTCGATTTCGTCGGCACGAATGCGCGTGCCCTCGGGAACCCGTAAATAGCCCATCTGCTGGGCCATGTCCATGTTCCGCTCCATCGAGCGGCCCATCAGGGCGACCTTGCGGCCATACTTGACCGAGAAGTCAACCGCCTGCTGGACCCGGTGGACATTGGAGGCGAAGCAGGCCATGATGATCCGGCGCGGGGCGTCCTTGAAGATGGCGTCGAAGGCATCCCCGACATTGCGCTCGGAGGGCACGAAGCCAGGCCGCTCGACGTTGGTGCAGTCGGACAGCAGGACGAGAACGCCCTCCTGACCGATGCGGGTCAGGCGGGCGATGTCGAAGAGCTGGCCATCCACGGGCGTCTGATCGAACTTGAAGTCGCCTGTATGGACCAGTGTCCCCGCCGGGGTGTGGACGGCGAAGCCGACGGCATCGGGGATAGAGTGCGCGACGCGGAATGGCTCGACATCGAAGCTGCCGACTTTGAACCGGTCTTCGGCGCTGAAGGTGTGCAGCTTGGCCTTGTCCAGCACTTTGTACTCGCTCAGCTTGCCTTTCGTGAAGCCGATGGTGAGCCGCGTGCCGTAGACGGGGACATTGAGCTGACGCAGGACGAAAGCCAGTGATCCGATGTGATCCTCGTGGCCATGGGTCAGGATGATGCCCTTGACCATCTCCTTGTGCTCGAGCAGGTAGGAAATATCGGGGATGACCAGGTCAACCCCGAGCTGGTCCGCGCCGGGGAAGGCCAGCCCGCAGTCAATGACGAGGATCTCGTCACCGCAGCGGAGAGCGGTCATGTTCTTGCCGATCTCGCCGATGCCGCCGAGGGGGATGATCTGGAGTGTGCGGGTGCTCGCTTTGGCAGCCGCTGCGCCGGCATTCGCCTTGCCGGACCGTGTTTTGGTGTTTTGTGTTGTCATAATCTCGTTTGGATGGACGGGTTCAGCACGGCGTCAGCCGCGCAGCAGCCCATAGTCTTTCAATGCGGCGTGTATCAGGCCGCGCTCTTTCTCATTGGCTTCGACCAGGGGCAGGCGGACGCGGCTGGACGGAAGAACGTCCATCATCGCCAATGCTGTCTTAGTCGGGACGGGGGAGGGGGCGCTGAACATCGCCCGCGTGATAGGCAGAGTGTTCAGATGAATCCGGCGGGCGGTCTCCAGGTCACCCTGGAAGAACGCCTGGTGCATCTTTTGGAGGTCGGGGCCGACGACATGGGAGATCACGCTGATATTGCCGACGCCCCCTAGGGCGAGGATAGGCAGGTTGACCTCGTCGGCCCCGCCATAGACTTGAAAACCTTCGGGAGCGCATGCGATGATCTCGCCGACCTGGTCGAGCAGCTTGCTGGCCTCTTTGATGGCGACGATGTTCTCGATCTGGGCCAGGCGGAGCACGGTCGCCGCTTCCAGGTTGACGCTGGTGCGGGCCGGCACATTGTAAAGCATGACGGGCAGCGCGCTCGCGCCCGCGACGGCCGCGTAGTGCTGGTACAGGCCCTCCTGGGAGGGTTTATTGTAGTAGGGGGTGACGACGAGCAGGCCGTCTATGCCTATCTCCGAGGCGGCTCGCGAAAGCTCGACGGTCTCAGCGGTGTCGTAAGTGCCCGTCCCGGCCAGGACTTTGGCCTGCCCCTGGACAGCCTGGACGACGGTCTCGTACATCCGCATCTTCTCGTCCAAACTCAAGGTCGCGCTCTCGCCGGTCGTGCCGGTGACGACCAACCCGTCCGAGCCGTGCTCGGTCAGCCACTGCGCGATGCGCCCGGCTTCGGCATAGTCCACATTCCCCACCGCATCGAACGGCGTGATCATGGCAGTCAGGACACGGCCAAAGATCGGCTCATTACTTCGCATAATTCTTCCTCAAAAGGTTTTGTTCCACGAGGCTTTCGGCGATCTGCACGGCATTGGTCGCCGCGCCTTTCCGCAGGTTATTGCTGACGACCCAGAAGTTCAGGCCGTTCGGGTTGCCCAGGTCCTGCCGGATGCGTCCCACATAGGTCGTATCCTTGCCTGCCGCCATCAGCGGGGTTGGGTAGGCGCGGTACGGGTCGTCTCCGCTTATCTCGTCCAGGACGGCGATGCCCGGCGCATCGTGCCAGAGGGCGCGGGCCTCAGCAGGCGTGATCGGCCGCTCGGTCTCGACGTAAACCGCTTCGGAGTGGCCGACGAAGACCGGGACACGGGCGGCGACAATGGGAGTGATGCGGATCGTATCATCGCCCATGATCTTATGCGTCTCGTGGACCAGCTTCATCTCCTCGGACGTATAACCCGCGTCGTCGAAGCCGCCGATCTGCGGGATGATGTTGGCGGCGATCTGCACCGGGAAGGCCGGGCCGGGCTGGGTGATAGCGCGGCCCTCGGCCAGCGCCACGTTCTGGTCCTTCAGCTCTTCGACGCCCGCACCGCCCGCGCCCGAAACGGCCTGATAGGTGGCGACCAGAACGCGCGTGACACGCACCGCATCGTGCAGCGGCTTCAAGGCTAGGACAAGCTGGACGGTCGAGCAGTTCGGGTTGGCAATGATGCCCTCATGCTGCTTCAGAGCCTCGGCATTGACTTCGGGGACGACGAGCGGGACACCGGGGCGCATCCGGAAGTCGGCGCCGTTGTCAATGATGACCGCGCCACGCCGCACAGCCTCGGGGCCGAAGGTGACGGCCGCCCCCTTCTCGCCCTCGGTCCCGGCAAACAGGGCGATATCTATGCCCTCGAAAGCTTCCGGGGTTGTGGCGCGGACCTCATAGTCGCGGCCATCCACCGTGAGCGTTCGCTCGCTCCGGGCCAGGACATGCACAGTGGAGGCAGGGAAACGGCGTTCGGCAAGGACACGCAGCATCTCTTTCCCGACTGCGCCCGCGCCGACAACGGCGACGTTATATTCAGACATGGTGTTCGGTTTCCTTCATTTCACCGCCGTCTTTTCATTTTACCGCATCTCCGGCACGGAGATGACCCGGTGCAACTGCTCGCACAGATAGTCCAGCAGTGCCGTGTTGTCTGCGGCAGTGCCGGTGTGGAAGTGCAGACCTTCCTGGGAAACATCCTCGGTCAGCAGGACGATCGGAATGCGAGCGGCCTCTTCCTCGGCCTTCAAAGCAGTGAGCAGGTCGAACAGCTCGCGGTCGGACGCAGCGGAGTCGAGCAGGATGAGCAAGGGCGACTCTGTGATGACATACGCGACGGCCTCGGGCGCGGTCGCAGCGAGGTGGAGCGTAATGCCTTCACGGTGAAGCCTCGCTGATGCCGCTGCCATATCCCTGCCGACAGTCGTGTCGTGCCCACACACGGCCAGCACCTTGCCGCCACCCGGCTTATCCCGGAGCGCGGCGGTGATGACGGACAGCAATTCTGCGGGCGAGAAGGGCTTTTGCAGAAAGGAGAACGCGCCCATCACCAAATCGCCACGGGCAGGATCGCCCAGAACAGAAAGGACGATGATCGGGATAGGCGACGTGGCGGGGTCCGCCTTCAGCGCGCGC
>JANLUQ010000175.1:0-2876 GCA_031363565.1 Armatimonadota bacterium
CTGAACATGGCGGAGATCGAACTTTCGGTGCTTGCGCGTCAGTGTCTGGCCGAGCGCATGGGCACCAAAGCCCACCTGCAAAAGCAGGTCGCGGCCTGGCAGACCAGGCGCAATGCCAGCAGCGTCAGGATTGACTGGCGCCTCACGACCGAGGATGCCCGCATCAAGTTGAAGCGCCTCTACCCTACTATTCTACCGTGAAGGGCTACTAGACAGGAGGACGCCGCCGGCCCCGATTCATATCCCCGCGTCGTCGTCTTCCGGCTCGGCGAAAGGCTTGTAGGCGCGGTAGATGGTCTTCCACAGGACGTAGCCCATGACCATGTTCTCGTCCAGGGCGGGGTTGCCGGACCCTGCGCCCCGGTCGCCACCGAAGCGAGTGGCCCAGAAGGCACCCGTGCCGTGCCGACCGTCGTCCACGCGCGTCCGCAGGACGCTCTGGATGAAGTGCTCGGAGGCGTCTTTGTTGCGGCTGTCAATGCATGCGACGATGCCGATCTTGGTATTGATGATGGTGATGGCCTCGGTGATGTTCTTCACCTTCGTCAGCACGCCAACCGGGCCGAAGATCTCGGTCGTGTAAAGAACGTTTTCAGGACCGACGTTCTCGATCAGTGTGAAGGGGACATAGTAGCCCTCGCTGGTCAGGCTTCCAGGGACGGGCACTTGGCGGCCGATCCTGGCCCCCTGGCTAACTGACTGCTCGATCAGGCCCAGGACGCGGGCCTGCTGCTCCTCCGACACGAGGGGCGGGAGGGAGTAGCGGCCCGGCGTCTTATCGGCCTCAGCCAGTTCGGGCGAAGAGCCGTCGCCGGTGACGATGCCTCTGGTCTCTTCCAGGACGGCGGCGAGGAAGGCGTCGTACACCACCGCGTCGCACAGGACTTCTTGAATGGAGGTGCAGCGCTGGCCGCTGGTGATGGTCTTACCGTAGACGAAGTTCTTTGCGGCGCGGGCGATGTCGGCCTCGCGGTGGACATAGAAGATGTTGATGCCGCCGACCTCTTTCATCACGCGCTTGCCCAGGCCGCTGGCCGTGGCGTCCACCGAATCGCCGACGGCCTTGCTGCCGGTGAACGAGAGACACTTGACGACGGGGTGTGTCGCGACCGCCTGTCCCGGCCCTACATCGCCGCTGACCATGTTGAAAGTGCCGGGCGGAACCACGACGCCCCATGTCTCCTTGGCCCAGGTGAAGGCCTCATCGAGCGCAGCGGCGATGGCCTGGGACGATTCGGGGATGAGGTGAGACGGCTTCCAGACGACGGTGTTGCCGGTCACGAGCGCGGCGACGACCTGAGCGACGGGGATGGCGACGGGGAAGTTGAATGGGGTGATGATGGCGGCGACGCCGCGCGGCTCCAGCCGGCTCTCCATGACCACGCCGTCAATGTTCTTCTGGTAGGTCTCGCCCTTAAGCGACAGTCCCTGCGGGGCGACGCACTCGACCACGCCGATGGCCTCATCCAGGTCCAGCTTGCAGTCAAACAGCGTCTTGCCCATCTCCCGGCTCATGGTCTGCTGGAAGTCTCCAAATCGGGCATAAAGGATCTGGGCCAGGTGCAGGAAGATTTTCGTCTTCATGTTGCCGCTGACCGCCCGCCAGGCGGGAAAGGCGGCTTCAGCGGCGCGCATCGCCTCGTCCACTTCGACATCAGTTGTCTCGGCGACATACCCGAGCACCTGGGACTTGTGCGCGGGATTGAGATTGGGCAGGAGCGATTCGGAGGATGAGTCGAGCCAGGCGCCGTTGACATAGATCTGGTAAGTGCGGCTGTTTAGCTTCGGGACGAACATAAATTTCTCCTAGCAGACTTGGCCTAGCGAATGGATAAACAGGCCAGAGCGACGATCTCGGCGATCTCGCCCAGGGCGGCGCAGAGGGGCGGGTTGAGGCCACCGAGCAGGCGGTTGACGCCCGCTGCGGACGGCGCAGCGACGAGGGCGACGACCAGCAGTGTCAGCAGGCCGCGCGAGGGCAGCACGGCCCCGCAGATGATGGCGATGGCGGTAGCGGCCAAAAACTCTCCCGGACCGGCCTCGGCCAGCGCGGACCGGTCCCTCCCTCCCCCCGCGCCGGGGAAGGCGCTGAGAGAGAAGGCCACAGCCCAGCCGCCCATCGCACCGGCCAGGACCAGGGCGGGCAAGACGATGGCCGGAGGCAGAGCCGACAGGAAGGCCAGCCGCAGGGCGATAAAGCCGCCCCCCGCAACCAGCCCCGCCGTCCCGCGATGTGGGTCGCGCATGATGGCGAAGGCGCGCGTCCGGTCCCCGCCCGCGCCGCGCCCGGCCAGCCCATCAGCGGCGCGGGCAGCGCCGCCGAGGCCACGCCCACCCGTGATGAGCAGCCCAGTTGCCAGCGTCAGCGCGGCGGCCACGAGGGGCTGCCCGGTCCATAGCCAGCTGCCCCCGGTCCAGACGGCAGCCAGCAGCGCTCCGAGGAGTGCACCGACCAGAGGGAGCAGGAAAATGGACCGCCGCGCCTCCTCGCGAGTCGCCGTCAGGTCTGCCTGGACCGGCAACCGCGTCAGCGCCTGGACCGCGAGGCCTGTCCACGTCTCTGGCTCGTTGACGGAGGGAGGGTTCGCCGAAGCGGAGAGGTCGAGGTCCGCTGTGACGTCGGTGAACTTGAAATCGCCCTCGCCGGCCGGCCAGGGGATCTCGATCTCCGGGATCGTGACCTCGGCGATCACTCCGCCATCCTCGTCCACCGTCGCGCCGAACGGCACGGCGTTGCCCATCCCGGGGACCGTGAGCTCGCCGTATAGGCTGCCCGACGCGAGCGCGCCGTGGAGGAGCTGAAAACACGTTCGGCCGGCCAGGTCGGCGGGCGGGCCCGGCAGCTCCGCGACGGCCGGGGGCTTCGACGCCGCCGC
>JANLUQ010000021.1:0-9627 GCA_031363565.1 Armatimonadota bacterium
AAGGACTTCTCGAAGGCGTCGGCGTTCGTACACATGGAGTTGTTGATGTACTTCACCCCGCCAATCGTTTCCACATATTCCAGCCGGTGCACGACGCCGGTAAAGGTGGTCGCGACCTGGCGGATGGGTTCAATCCCGACACCGAAGGCGGTTGCCATCGCTGCTGCGGCCATGATGTTTTCTAAGTTATGCAGGCCGGGCAGTTTGATCTCGGATGCTTTACAGAGTTCAAGCGTGGACGGTGATAAGACCACTGAACCGACCCCGACATCGGATTGATCAGGACTAACAAAAACGGTGCCGCCACCAAACCAAACGGAGCGGTTGCAGTCCCATTCCTGCGGTTCCACGTCAAAGTGCCACCATGTAACTTTCGCGCCGTTGATGCTGTCGTTTATCAAGCTATCCACAGCAGGTCCAAAGCTCGGCCCTGCAAGAAGCTTAGTATTCATCATAGCCGCATCTTCTTCTGTCTGGTTCTCGAAGATGCGGAATTTGGCGGCGACATACTCCTCCCACGTCTGCCGGTCGCCGTGGTCGGGCGAGATGTTCAGCAGGGCGGCGACCTTCGGCCTGAACGTCGAGATCCACTCTAGCTGGAACGACGAAATCTCCGCCACGATGGCCGCCTCGGGCGGGGCCAGGTACGCGGCTTTAATCAAAGGCATCGCAATTTCGCCCGCCGCGATGTTGCCGCCGATGTAGGTCTCGATCCCCGCCGTTTTAAGCATCTCGCCCAGCAGCATCGTCGTGGTCGTCTTGCCGTTCGTGCCGGTGATGGCGAGGATCGGCGCGCGGGCAATGCGATACGCCGCCTCGATCTCGCCCAGGACGGGCACATTGGCCGCGATTGCGTTCTGCAAGACAGCCGCGTCCCGGCGGACGCCGGGACTGGTGACGAGGTAGTCTAATTGGCCGTAGTCTAGGGCCGCACCGCCCGTAATCGGCGTCAGGCCCAAGGCTTCCACTTCGGCGACGGCCTCGGCGATGTCGGCGGCGGGCTTGCCGTCGTAGGGGATGACATGCGCGCCGAGGGCGGTCAGCACCTCGCAGCAGGCCAGGCCGCTGCGGGCCAGGCCGACGACGGCGACGGTTTTGTTGTTGAACTCGGTGTGCATGATCCTCTCCCCGCCGCTGCGCGCCGACCCTCCCCTCGAAGGGAAGGGTGGGTGAATAGTGCCAGGGCACCTCTTCTTAGGGGCCTACCGTGACCGGGAGGCTGTTTGACAATACAGATTAACCTTCCGCCACCCACCCTCCCCTCCGAGGGGAGGGGCGGCGCGCAGCGACGGGGAGAGGATCATGGATTGTCCAGCCACACATACATCGCCGGGGCGAGCAGCAGGCCCAGGATGAGGGCCAAGATGCCCAGAATCCAGAAGCGGGCGACGACATGGGTCTCGGGCCAGCCCACCTTCTCGAAGTGGTGATGGATCGGCGTCATGCGGAAGACGCGCCGGCCAATATCTTTGCCGTCCGGGGCGCGGCCTCCGGTGGCCTTGAAGACGCCCACCTGGATCATCACGCTGGCGGTCTCGATCAGAAAGACGATGGTGAACAGCAGCAGCAAAAGCTCCTGCTTGCCTAGAATGCCCATGACGGCGAAGCTCGACCCCAGAGCAAGGGAGCCGGTGTCGCCCATGAACACTCTTGCAGGATGGGAGTTGTACCACAGAAAGCCCAGACACGCGCCCGCCAGTGCAAGCCCGAAGAGGGGGACCTGCGGGAACATGATATGCGTCGTCAGCGACAGGCCCACCAAGGCGAAGATCGAAAGCCCTGCCGCCAGGCCGTCCAAGCCATCGGTGAGGTTCGCGGCGTTGGACAGGCCGATAATCAGAAAGAAGGCGAGGACGTAGTAGAAGTAGCCCAGGTCAATATGCTGGTCGTGCCAGGCCCAGACCTGCGTCGTGAAATCCCGCTGCGAAGTCAGGAACAGCCACAGGACGAAGGCCAGGGCGATGATGACCTGCCCAGCCAGTTTCTGCCGGGCCAGCAGGCCCAAGGACTTGCCGCGCCGTGCCTTCAGGAAATCGTCCATGAAGCCCAGCCCGGCGTGGGCCACGAAGACGAGGACGACGGCGATCAAGGCCGGGCTGATCGGACGCAGGGGCGGCGCGACGAGGCAGCCCAGGACCAATGTCAGCAGCAGGCTAAGGACCAAAAGGACGCCGCCCATGCTCGGCGTTCCCTGCTTCTTTTGGTGGCCTTCGGGCGCGTACTCGTTGATGTTCTGACCGAACTTCAAGACCCGCAGGGCCGTGATGGTACGCGGGCCGAGGACCAGCACAATGAGAAAAGCGACCAGGAAGCCGGCCAGGGCATAAGGGTCCGGCGTCCTCATGGCGATATCCCCTCGGTGGGGGGGACCAGAGCCGCCACGACCTTCTCCATTGCCATGGCGCGTGACCCTTTGACCAAGATAACGTCGCCCGGCTCGGGCGTGAACGCCTCACGGGCAAAGCGGGCGGCCTCATCGGCGTCCGCGAAGCACCGGGCGGCGTTCGGAATCAGCGCGGCTAGAGGGCCAGTGGTGTAGAGCGCGTCCAGGCCGCCCAGGTCGGTGATGACGGTGCCGAGTTCGCGGTGCGCCTCGTCCGCCCGCGCGCCCAATTCGCGCATGTCGCCCAGGAAGGCGATCTTGCGGACGCCGGGGTAGGCGACCAGCGTGTCCAGAGCGCTCTGCATGGAGGCGGGCGCGGCGTTGTAGGCGTCGTTCAGGACGGTGATGCCTGCCGCCGTCTTGGCGACCTGCATCCGCATCGGCGGCGGGGCGTAGCCGCGCAGAGTGTGGGCGGCTTCGGCCAAGGGAATGCCCAGAGCGTCGGCAACGGCCAGGGCGGCCAGGGCATTGCCGATATCGTGGCGTGAGAGGCTGCTGATCTCGACCAGGACGCCGCGCACGAGAAAGCGCCAGCCGTCTTCAATCGCGGCGATGCCTTCGGCCCGGTAATCCCCTGCCTTGCCATAGGTCACGATCCGCGCAGTCGTCTTTGCTCGGAGGCGGGGCAGATACGAATCGTCTTCGTTCAGGACGGCGATGCCGTCTGGCGGCAGGCTCGCCAAAAGCTCGCCTTTGGCGTCGGCGATGGCGTCTCGGGAGCCGAGCAGTTCCAGGTGATTGTCGGCGATGACCGTCAGGACACCCACGGTGGGGCGGGCGACGCCGCAGAGGTAGGCGATCTGGCCGGACCCACGCATCCCCATCTCGATGACGGCGGCTTTGTGGTCCGGAGTCAGCTGCAGCAATGCTTTGGGAACGCCGGTCTCATTGTTCTGGCTGGCGGGCGTCTTCAGGACCGGGCCGAGCGGGGACAGCGTACAGGCCAGCATCTCTTTCAGAGTCGTCTTGCCGACGCTGCCGGTGACTCCCACTACAGGAATCGCGAAGCGATCACGCCAGTGTCGGGCCAGCAGGCCGTAAGCGACTTCCGTGTCCGGGACGCGCAGGACGGGAGTATCCAGCGAGGCGACGACCTGCTGGGAGACCACCAGCCCACCCGCGCCGGCTCGCAGGGCATGGGGGATGAACTGATGCCCATCGGTCGTCAAGCCGGTGAGGGCGACGAATAGGTCGCCCGGCTGCATCGTCCGCGTGTCGGTGGAGACATGCGGGAAGGTGACATGGGCACCGCCCGTCGGCGTCCCATAGTCCAGGGCCTGGAAGACATCGCGCAGGGTCAGGAAGGGAGGTGTCAAGGGCATCCGGCCAGCGCCTCCCGCGCGACAAGGCGGTCGTCGAAGGGGATGGTCCGGCCCCCGGCGAAGGTCTGCGTGGTCTCGTGGCCTTTGCCGGCGATGACGATCAGGTCACCAGGCCGGGCCAGGTCGCACAGGGCCTCTTTGATGGCGGCGTGGCGGTCCACTTCGATGACGATGGCCGGGTTCTCACGCCCGCCTTCGATGCCCGCCAGGATGTCGGCGATGATGGCATCCGGGTTCTCCGAGCGCGGGTTGTCGCTGGTCAGCAGGGTCAGGTCGGCGATCTCGGAGGAGATACGGCCCATCAGGGGGCGCTTTTTGGCATCCCGGTCGCCGCCGCAGCCGAAGACGCAGACCAGGCGCGTCGGATTGAGGGCACGGGCGGAGCGCAGCACATTCTCCAGGCCGTCGGAAGTGTGGGCGTAGTCCACCAGGACGGTGAAGTCCCGGCCCGGCGTCGGGACCAGCTCGAAGCGGCCGGGAACGCCGGCCAGGGCTTCCAGCCCATTTTTAATCGCCTGGACCGGGACGCGGCGCAGCAAGGCGACGCCGACGGCGGCCAGGGCGTTCGTGACTTGGAACAGGCCGCCCATTTGGAGGCCGACCGCGAACGAGACGACGCTCCCCTGCGGCGGCTGGTAGGAGACCGTGAAGCGTGTGCCGTCGGGCCACGCCTCATCTACCGTCGCCCGCAGGACGGCGTCGGGGCTGGACAGGCCATAGCGCAGGACGGGCCGCCCCGCTGCCTCTAGGGCCTCGATGATGCGTCGGCCATACGGGTCGTCGGCATTGACGACGGCATTGAAGGGTTTGTCGGGAAAGGCGGCCGGGTACTCGGTGAACAAGCGCATCTTCTCGGCGAAATAGGCTTCCATCGTGCCGTGGGCGTCCAGGTGGTCCTGGGTCAGATTGGTGAAGACGCCGGTATCGAAGGCGCATTGGGCCGTCCGACCCATGATGATGCCCTGCGACGAGACTTCTATGACGCAGCGGCGTACATTGGCCTGGGCCATGTCGGCGAAGAGGCTTTGCAGGTCGGGGGCCTCGGGCGTGGTGCGCTCCAGCGGGACGCTTTTGCCGCCAACGGTCGCGCCAATGGTGCCGATGAGGCCGGTCTTCTCGCCCAGGGTGCGGAAGATACTCTCGATCATGTAGGCCGTAGTCGTCTTGCCATTCGTCCCGGTGACGCCGATCAGGTCCAGCCGGCGGGACGGCTCGCCGTAGAAGGTGGCGGCGAGCAAGGGCAGCACGTCGCGCGTACTGGGGACGGTGACGAGGGGCAGGCCGTGTGCGCCGTACCAGCTCGCGCGGTCGGCGTGGATCATCAGCGCCGAGGCGCCCTTGTTCATGGCCTGCGCGATAAAATCATGGCCATCGGATCTGGCCCCGCGCAGGGCGACAAAGAGCGCACCGGGCGTCACCTGGCGCGAGTCATAGGCTAGGCCGGTGATCTCGGCGTCCGCGCCGGTCTGCTGGGCATTCAGGATATGTTCGATGAGCGCGCTGAGTTTCATGGTGTATTGTCTGGACGGGTCTCGGGTCGGACGATGCAAGGGCGCACAGAGGGGTGCGCCCTCCGATCATGGCTGTGTCTCCCTATCCGTCCGGGCTGTCTCCCTATCCGTCCGCGCCACCCGGCGTCCCCTCGGCGCCTTGATCTTTTCCCCTACACTCATACCCATCTTCGCCTTCAGGTGGTCGTCCCAGTCCAGTGTGCCCGGCGCATCTGGGGAAATCTGCATCTGCAACATCGCCTCGCGGGCGATATTATGGACGACCGGGGCGGCGACACTGGCCCCCCAATGGATGCCCTGGGGCTGAAAGACGGCGCACAAGATGACCAGGCGCGGGTGGGACAGCGGATAAAGGCCGACGAATGAGGCCACGAAGTGGCCCTCCTCGTAGCCATGCGGGCCGGATACCTGGGCCGAGCCGGTCTTGCCGCCGACCGAGAAGTCGGCGATCTGTGCGGGCCGGCCCGTCCCTGCCTGGACGACGGTGCCGAGCATGGAGCGGACAGCAGCGGCGACCGGCGGGTCCAGGACGCGGCGCACCGGCGTGGGGGCGACCAGCGTTTCCTTGCCGTCCCGACGGGTGGCCCGGATGATGTGTGGACGCATCAGCATCCCGCCGTTGGCGATGGCGCCGTAAGCGGCGGCGAGCTGCAAGGGGGTCAGCGAGATGCCCTGGCCGAAGGCGATGTTGGCGAGCTTGATCCGAGGCCAGCCGACCCCGCCGGTAAAGCGGTCGGGGGCGTCAGGCGAAGAGAGGTGTGAACTGGCCTCGCCGGGCAGGCCTGAGCCGGGCGGGTCTAAAAACCCGAACTTCTGCTCGTATTCGTACAACCGAGGGGCGCCCAGGCTCAGGCCGAACTGGGCCATGCCGACATTCGACGATACGCGCAGAATGCCGCGCAGGTTCTGCTCGCCTAGGTTCCTGGTGAGCGCATCAGCAGCCTCATGGATGACGCGCTTGCCGATAGACAGGGTCGGGCTGCAATAAACGCGCTTGTCCATCATGCCCAGGCCCTGCTCCTGCAAGATGGCGGAGGCGGTAATGGTCTTCAGCGTGGACCCCGGCTCGTACAGGTCCGAAACGGCCCCATTTTTCCAGCGAGTAGCCCAGGCCAGGGCGGCGGCGCGGGTGAGCCGCTGGGCCGGGCGCGGCGCGTTCGGGTTGAAGGCGGGCGACTGGGAGAGAGCCAAAATCTCGCCGGTCTGTGGGTCCAGGACGACGACCACGCCGTGGTCGGCATGGTGGGCGGCGACGGCGTGGGCAAGCTCATCGTCGGCGACCCCTTGCAGGCGCGAGTCCAGGGTGGTGATGATGTCCGCGCCGTTCTCGGCCTCGGCCCGACGCCGGGTCGTGCCAGGCAGGAATCGCCCGTCCTTATCTATCTCGGCGACCACTTTCCCGTCATGACCGCGCAGCAAGTTCTCCTGGCTGTGTTCCAGCCCGGAGATGCCTACACCGTCGCCGTTCGTGAAGCCAAGCGCCTGCGCGGCCAGGGCGCCGTCGGGATAGGAGCGGCTCGAGTCCCCGACGGCATAGATGCCGGCCAAGCCCGTCTTCTTGATGGCCGCCGTCAAGGACTGGACGGGCATGATAGTCGTACCCGGCACGGCGAAATGCCTTCTCAAGGAGACATAATGGACACGGGCCGAGCGTGGGGTCAGCAGTTTTTGCAGATGGGCCGGGTCGTCGTGCAGGATGGGCGCGAGGAGTGCGGCGGCGGCAGCCGGATCGGGGACTTCCTGGGGATCGGCATAGACGGCGGCGGCGGGGACATTGGAGGCCAGTGATTCGCCGTTACGGTCGAGGATCAGACCGCGCCGGGCGGGTAGCAAGCTCTTGCTGACGCGGTAAGCGTCGGCCTGCTTCTGAAAATAGGCATGCCGAATGCCCTGGAGGTAGACCAGGCGCCCGGCCAACAAGAGGTAGAGGATCGCGAAGCAGAGGCACAGCCACGTCGCCCGTGGCTTAATGACCGAGAGATGGTTGTTTGTCGCTGCTTGCTGTCGTGTCACCGTTGATTCCCTGCTCCCCATCCGGGGCCGCCTCTGCGCCCTCAGTCGCCGTCTTCATCGCCGTATTCGAAGTGCCCGGCGCCCTGCGGGGGGCGCGCGCGGTGATGTAACTGATGGGGGTCGCGCCGCGCGGCATCATTCCCAGAGCGAGGGCCTCTTGGATAACAAGGCGGCGGCTTTGCAGGTGGTCGCGCTCCGCCCGCAGGCTTTCGTTCTGGAGCTGGTTGTGGCGAAGCTGAACCCGCGCCTCAGCCTGATCATAGCCGAGCTGGCTAACATGGGCATAGGCCGCGAGGTAGAGCAGCAGCAGGCCGCAGACGATGGCGGTGCAGGTCGTGGCCAGGCCCATCAAACGCATCTCCGAGCGGCCCAATCGGCTCACCCGGGGCTGGGAGACGGGGCGCGTCTGCGGCAGACCGGGGGCGGTCTCCAGGGCAGTGTTGCCGATGGCGGTGGGCCGTGCAGTAGACCGGGCGCGGCTGGTGGAGCGGGCGACGGTGCGCGGGGAGGCATCCAGGCGGCGCGTCCGGTTCGGATTCGGCTGCGTTCTCGTTTCCAGCATCGCTTTTCCTTTGTGATCGTTCCTTGCCTGATGACATCAGAGGGTAAAAAGCGTCTCTCAGAGCCTGCGGTCTATAACCTGCGGTCTAAAGCTTACGAGCGGCCCGGAGGCGGGCACTGCGGGCGCGCGGGTTGGCGGCGACCTCAACCGGGTCCGGCTCCTGGGCCTTGCGGGTCAGCAGCGCGACGACAGCCTGCGGCGGCGTTCCGTACAGCCCTTCGCCCACCCCACGCCCCGACAGCCGGGCAAAGAGCTGCTTGACGATCCGGTCTTCCAGAGAATGATAGGAAAGCGCCGCTATGGTGCCGCCTTTAGCGAGGCGATCTACGGCGCTCTCCAGCGCGTGTCCGAGAACTGTCAATTCGTCATTGACCGCAATCCGCAGGGCTTGGAAGGTCCTGGTCGCGGCGTGCTTGTCGCCGGGCCGGGCGCGGGCCGGAATCGCGGCATAGACCGTGTCCACGAGCTGGCCCACGGTCCGGTACGGAGTTTCCACGCGCCGCTCGGCGGCGAACCGGGCGATGCGTGCTGCCCAGTGCTCGTCCGAGTTCGTGCGGATCAATGTCGCTAGTTCCCGCTCCGAGAGCCGGTTCAGCAGGTCTGCCGCCGTCGGCCCCCCGCCCTCAGCGTTCATGCGCATGTCCAAAACCGCGTCCGGGTCCTTGAATGAAAACCCGCGCGTTGGCGTGTCCAGTTGGTAAGACGAGACGCCGAGGTCGAACAGGACGCCGTCAACCTGTGCGATTCCCAGATCGTCCAGAACTGAACCCAGTTCGTCGAAGCGCGCCTGTCGCAGGATCACCGCCTCGCCGAAGGGGGCCAGCCGCCGCCCGGCCTCGGCCAGAGCGTCCGGATCCTGGTCCAGCCCAATCAGCCGGCCGCCGGGCTGGAGCCGTTCCACCAAAGCGGACGCATGGCCGCCGCCGCCGACGGTGCAGTCGAGCAGGGTGTGCCCCGGCTGCGGGTCGAGTGCCGCGACGATCTCGTCACGCATCACGGGTACATGGTAGGGCAGGGCTTCAGGCATTCCATCTGTCAATTCAGGCGATGCCCAGCTCGCGCGCCGACTCGGTGATCATCTCCGCCGTCAGGTCGTCGTTGTAGCGCTCCCAGGACCCGGCGCTCCAGATCTCGATGCGGGCACCGGTGCCGACGATCACGACGTCGCCCTGCTCACCGATCTTGGCGTACTCGCGCAGCTTGATCGGAATGGCGACACGCCCCTGACCGTCCGCGCTGACCTCCGTGGAGGTGAAGAAGCGCTGGAGACGCATCGTGTGTTCGTCGAGCTGCTTCTGCCGGGACAAAGTCTCGCTCAGATCCTTGTAGGATGACTCGGTGTAGACGAAGATGCATCCGCCCATGCCCTTAGTCATATAAAAGCGCTCGCCCAGGGATGAGCGGAACCGGGTAGGGATGATGACACGGCCTTTGTCGTCCACGCTATGGTCGAACTCACCCTGAAAAACCACTATTCCTCCACCAAGTCACCACTTGTCGCCCTTTGGGTACAACTATACGGCATCACGCCGGTTTTTGTCAAGGGCAGAGGGAAGTTTTTTTCCGATTATTTTTACTAGCTTCTTACTCTAGATGTTGGGGGGGATTGTTTCGAGACACCAAATGTGGGGTCTTCTACGCCTTCAGTTGGCTTGCTGAAGCGATTTGCGGCCTAAACTACATTTGGGACAGTCCCCCACTTTCGCGGTTTGGAGGGCGGGGAGACTCGGTTCGGCGGGAGCGGGTGGAGGTCTGGAATGGGGCTAGGTCGAGAACAGCTCGGCGGCTTTGAAGAACGTCGCCATATCGGTGAACCCGTAGAGGCTTGCCGACCGG
>JANLUQ010000184.1:0-2140 GCA_031363565.1 Armatimonadota bacterium
GAGGATGTTCTCGGCCAGGTGTACGAGAAGCAGGGGAAAAAAGACCTGGCGCAAGCGGCTTATCAGAAGGCGCTGACGCTGGACCCGCATCAGCTCGAAGCCACGCAGGGGCTGGCGCGGCTGAAGAAGTAGCTGATGTTACTGGTGTTACGCAGAGGCTCTGACCGGGACGCGAACGCCCCGCCGGGAAC
The DNA here is from genome assembly GCA_031363565.1 of Armatimonadota bacterium. Taxonomy (GTDB): domain Bacteria; phylum Armatimonadota; class Armatimonadia; order Armatimonadales; family Capsulimonadaceae; genus JANXMY01. The sequence goes on from JANLUQ010000184.1 coordinate 192, forward strand.
GACCCGCCGTGGACGGCAGGTCTGGGGGGCGCGGACGCCGACCGCCCTGCGGGCGGAGGAGCAAGACTGTCCTGTGTGCCTGGTCGTTCTGTGTGCTTCACTCACTCGTGCGTCTCTTCCGCACACAGGGTGGACGGCGCGTGCGTAACGTCAGGGAGTAATATTCGAAATAGCAGGTTGGAAAAGCGGCCCTGGGCAGAAATGCCCAGGGCCGTTTTGTTGACTGAAAAGTTCTGAACTGAAAAGTTCTGAGAAAAAGGCGCAAGGATCGGAGGACGGAGGGATTGGATGAGGGCGGGGAGCCCCCGCCCCCGCAGGGTCATGCCTTGCGTCTTCGTTTCGTTTCAGGCCACGGCGGCGAAGCCGGAGAACTCGCCGGTCGGCTCGCCCCAGGCGGTGGCGACCTCGGTGACCTCGGCGGCGTGGGGTCCGTGCCGGAGCGACTTGAGGAACTCGTGGAGTGTCTCTTCCTCGGCTTCGGCGACTGCTTCGATGCCGCCGTCAGCGATGTTTCGGACCGTTCCGACCACGCCCAGCTCGCGGGCGACGTGGCTGGCGAAGTAGCGGTACCCGACCCCCTGCACCCGGCCCGAAACTGTTGCCTGTACGCGCTTTGTCATGGCATTCCCTTTCTGATGACGGCTTGGGGCGCTACTTCGCCAGCGTCACTTTAGTCATCTTGTCGCCGATCTGTAGTTGACCGGCCACATCCAGGCCCTTGATGACCTGGCCGAAAACGGCATACTTGTTGTCGAGGAAATGGACGGGGTTGACGCAGATATAGAACTGCGAGCCTGCGGAGTTTGGGTCGCCCGCGCGGGCCATTGCAACCGCCCCTGCGACATGGGTGAGTGGGTTACTGGAGCCGTTCTCTTTGAATTCACCCTTAATCATATATCCAGGCCCTCCCTGGCCGTTGCCCTGCGGGTCGCCGCCCTGGACGATCTTGGAAGCGCCCGGAGTGCCCAGGTCTGTGATCCGATGGAACGTCAGGCCATTGTAAAAGCCTTTTTTGACTAGCTTCTCGAAGTTGGCGACAGTGAGCGGGGCATCCTTGGGGTAGAGCTTGATCAGGATGGTCCCCTTCGTCGTCACCATGCGGACGACGGGCGCGGCCATCGGGTGTGCAGCCATCGGGTGTGCGGCCATCGGGTGGACGGGCTTGGGCGGCGCGGCCTGGGCGGGCAGCACGAGGGCAGCAGCGCCCAGCGCGGCGAACGCGACGGATAAGCGGGGAGAGCGAAGCTTCATAGAGTCTCCTTCAGTGTGTGACTTCTTCAGGCCACATTGTAGCACGCGGGCCGCCGCGCGTCAAGGGAGCAGGCGTCAAGGAAGGAGGCGTCAAAGGAGAGGCCGGCGGCAGAACTCGCGGAGCGCCTGCGCGAAGCCCGCCGGGTCGGTGTCCATCGGGCAGTGGTGGGCGGTCGGGAAGACGACCATCTCGGCCCCGACCAGGGCACGCGCCAGGGCATGAGACTGGGCGATGGGGACGATGGCGTCCCGCGCCCCATGCAGGATCAAGATAGGCAGGTGCAGAGCGGCGAGGCGGGCCGGCGGCAGCGGATTATCGGTCAAAGCCTGAAGCTGGCGCTGGAGCGCACGGTCGTCGCGGTTCGCATGTGCGTACCAGTGCGTGCGGCGCGCGTAGGCGGGCCAGAAGCCGAGGGTATGGGCGGGCGCGGCCCTACGCCCGACCGCCGCCAGGGGCAGCGAGGCCAGCCGCATCAAGCGCAGCGCGGGCAGGCCCAGACGCTCGTGCAGGGGCCAGCGGGCGCGGACGGGCAGTGCGGCAGGGTCGAGGGCAGCATCCACAAGGACCAGGCGGCGGGCGAGGCTCGGGAAGTCCAGGGCGACCTGGGCAGCCAGATTGCCGCCGAGCGAGTGACCGACGAGAGTGACGTGCGCCAGGCCAAGGCGGTCACAAGTCTCGGCGACCCATCGGGCCATGT
>JANLUQ010000240.1:0-16235 GCA_031363565.1 Armatimonadota bacterium
CGACGGTCGGGGCCGGGTCAGGCGTGATGATAGGCGTCTTCTCGATGAAGGCAGGCGCTGAGAGCACTGGATTGTGTGGGGCCTCAGCGACGACAACATTGGTCTTCTTAGGCTCGAGCTTGACGGCGGGCGCCCTGTGCGTCTCAGTTGAAGGGGCCGCGCCTTTGTTCGTCGCCATCATCTCAGGACGCAGCTTCCGTGGGGCTGACTTCTTGATTATCGCGGGAGAGGACTTGAGCGGCGCCATGACAGGCGCGGCGTCGGCCAGCATCCTGGTATCGCTCTTCGCCTTGACATGCGGCTTTACCGTCACTGGCTCCGGCGCTGCCTGGTCCGGCTGGTTTTGGGCGACCAAATTCGGGTCAACCGGGGCCAGTCTGGGGGTAACAAACGGATGGCGCGTGATGTGCGTCTTGACGCCGAGAGCAACCGACCTGACAGCGGGCGTCGAAGAGATGGTGGACGGCACAACGGCAACCTTCGCCGGTGCCGTCACGACGGGGCTGTTCGCGGCGGAGTGGTTTACAGCGGCTTGCGGCGTCTGCGTGTGCAGCAGGCCATAGCTGATGATGCCCAGCAGCGCCACCGAGGCGGCGGCGGCATAGACAGGGCGCAGGGTGAAGGAGCGGCGCACGGTGAACGAGACGGGAACCGGCGCGGCGGACGAGGCGGCGATAGCAGCAGCGATGCGGGCGCGCAGGTCGGCGGGCGGCGACACAATTGGGCGCGAGGCCAGGGCGCGCTGGGTCGCACGCATCCAGGCCAGCGACTCGCGGCAGGCATCGCAGCCGGGCAGATGCGCTTCCACGCGCTGCGCTTCCTCGGCGGACGCCATGCCGTCGGCGTGCAAAGACAGCAGCGGGTCAATCGTTCCGCAGTCGTCCGGATTCATCGGCAGGGTCCGTGTCCAAAAGATCCAGTTCATTGGGAAAATTCGTGCCTTTCCGCGCGCAAATTGCATCTACACACTGAGACACCCAGGCGGGTCGAATGTTTCGGGAATTTCGGCTCGATTTCGGCGTCGATTCGGGTAGGATAGTCCTATTATGGCAGATCGAAAGCAAAGTCCAGAATTTCTTGGGGGCGTACCGAAGTTTAACTCCGTCGGCCGGGACACGCGCACGGGGGGAAGCGCGGAAGAGCCGGTGGTTCCAGTCAATCAGAGCGGGCACTGGCTGCGGGTCTCGGGCATCGTCCTGGCGGTACTTCTGCTGGCAGCACTGCTGTTTTACCTGAACGACCGGAACCTGGGCCGAACAAACGTGCAGCCGATGCACGGCGGCCGCATGGTTTCCCCGGACGTGGACAAGCCGGCGACGGATCCGAATCTCAAGTAGGACCTCAAACTGATGACCGCCCCCACTTCCAGCACCGGACCCGGCGGCGAGGCCGGTCGGGTGCGCTGCCTTTACTGCGGCGCGAATAACTTCCCCGCGTCCGCCGCCTGCTGGCAGTGCGGGCGGCCACTGAAGGCTGCCTCCACCGAGTCGTCCGAGGCTGGCATGGCACCGCTGTCCACCCCCCTGCCTGGCATGGCACCCGCCCAGCGGCTCCTGACAGCGAGTCCGATCATCGAGTCCGCGCTTGCGCCCAAAGCCGCTGCCACCCTGGGGCTGATGTTTCCCTACATCGGCCTCCCGGTCGGCATCGTCTTTCTGATGCTGGATGACCCACGCAAAACGCAGCTTGGCTGGATGGCGATCGGCTGGAGCGTACTAGGAACGGTCCTCAACTCAATCGCCTTTTCCATACTGTTCGGGCTTCTCGCCCCGCTCCTAAAAGGACTCGCCCCGCACGCGGGCGGCGGCCCCAGCGGCCTGCCCAGCATCCCCGATATAGGCGGCGCCGGCGCGGGCCTGCTGCTGCCCGGCATCTGCCTGATCCGCTCCCTGACCTCCGGCTTCTTTCCCCATTTAGTTTAGAGAAGCGGTTTTTTCAGGTATAATTTCGCCATACAGTCGGTTGAACCGCCTTTTCAGGCGGGCCGCACCCCGCCCTGCCCGACCCTGATCTGCACGCCACTCTCGGCACGACATCATTCGGCTCGGCTAACCGACACAAGTTGCCAATGTCGGCAATCTTTCGACAGCGCGACGTAAGTTGTGTTACCGCGCAGCCTTGCTGCGCGAGGAGGTCATTACACTCAATGAGTGCTTATCCCAATCTCGCCCGGCGCCACAAGATCGCCTATGTGGGGACCTATCCGCCCAAAGAGTGCGGCATCGCCACGTTCACCCTGGATGTCGTCAACTCGACCGATCTTTCCGGCTGGCGCTCCATCGTATTCGCCGTGGATGACGCCGCACCATCCGAGCCGCATCCCGACAGCAAAGTCGTCTACACTATCGAAAAGGAAAACCGCGCGGACTACACGCGCGCCGCCAAACTCCTGGACAAGCACCGGGTCAGTCTCCTCTCCATCCAGCACGAATACGGAATTTTCGGCGGTGACCATGGCGAGTATGTTCTGGACCTGATCCGCGCCGTCACCATGCCCGTTGCCGTCACCCTCCACACCGTTCTGCCCAGCCCCTCCGAGCCTCAGCGGCGCATCCTGAAGGACATGGAGAAGCATGTGGCCTGCTTCGTCGTCATGGCGCACAAGGCCGTCGAGCTGCTGGAAGACGTCTACGGCATCGCCCCCAGCAAGATCCGCTTCATCCCGCACGGGGCGCCCAATGCACCGTTTCACGCCGAGAGCGCCGTCAAGGCGAAGCTTGGCCTGGAGGGCCGCCGCGTCCTAGCCACGTTCGGCCTGATCTCACCAAACAAGGGTATCGAGGATGCGATCGCCGCCATGCCGGATGTCGTCAAGAAGGAGCCGAAGGCGATCTACCTTATCCTGGGACAGACTCACCCGGTCGTCAAACGCAAAGAGGGCGAATGGTATCGCGAAAGCCTCGTCAAGCAGGTCCAGGAATTGGGACTGACCCAGAACGTCAAGTTCGTGGACAAGTATTTGACGCTCCAGGAGTTGATTGACTATCTCCTGGCGACCGATATCTACATCACCCCTTACTACGCCAACCCGCACCAGATCACCTCGGGGACCCTGGCCTATGCCATGGTAACAGGTAAGGTGATCGTTTCGACCCCGTACCTGTACGCCGAGGAGCTGCTAGCCGAGGGGCGCGGCTTCCTCTACCCGTTCCGCGACTCGGGAAAGCTATCCGAGATCATAGAGCGCCTTCTCACCGACGATGGGCTGTATGAAGAGACGCGCCGCAAAGCGTATGAGTACGGCCGCTCTATGACCTGGCAGGCGGTGGGCATCCAGTACACGAAACTTTTTACTGAAGTGCTCAACGAGCGCTGGGTCAACCACCGCGCTGCTATGGACGCGATAGCTATCCCCGGCCTGAGCGACATGGTCCGCGACGGCGAAATTTGGGCGCCCGTGCCGGTCGCCGCGACCGTCGCTGGGTGAGCAAGGAAACGCACAATGATAGTGCAGCTTGGACGGGCCGAGCAGCGCCCGGCCATCGCCGACAAGGGGCCGGGTGCCCTGAGCTTCGGACACCTCAATCGTCTGCTGACCGAGACCGGCCTGTGGCAGCATGCGGAAGGGGATCGCCCCCATCGGCGTCACGGGTACTCCATTGATGATGAGGCGCGCGGCCTAATCGTTGGCCTGCGCTGCTGGGAACGAGATACGGAGTCGGAGTTTTGCGGACGGCTCGCTCAGACCTGTTTCCAGTTCATCGAGAGTGCCGCCATCACGATAGGCGGGCGTGTGGGCCGCTATCATAACTTCAGTGATGCGAACGGTCGCTGGCTGGACTCGGTCGGCAGCGACGACTCCTTCGGGCGCACCCTCTGGGGCCTCGGCGTTGCTTGTGCCGTGAACGCGCCCTTCGCGCCGCACGATGCCGCCGAGGTGCTTCTACGCCGCTCTCTGCCCGCCATTGACAGCCTCAGCCCCTGGTATCTGCGTGCCCACGCTTTCAGCATCCTGGGCCTTGCCGCCGCCCGTCTTGATGATGGACGGCTGAAGGCGGCGGCGGACGTCCTAGTGGCCGCCTACGAGACCAATGCCGACGCCTCATGGCACTGGTTCGAGGACGGCATGACGTATTGCAATGCCCGGCTCCCCCAGGCACTCTTCGCCGCCTCACGCTTGTTCCCCAGCGAGACGCGGTACGCACGGATCGCCGCCGACTCGCTCGACTTCCTGCTGGAGAAGACGCGTAATGAGCAGGGCAGCCACAACCCGATCGGCAACGCGCGCTTGACCACGCGCGGCTGGTTCCTGCGGACCGACGAGACTCCCGCGCGCTATGACCAGCAGCCGGTGGACGCAGGCGCCCTGGTCGAGTGCTGCGTCGAGGCATGGCACACGACCGGCGAGAACCGCTTCCGCCAAGCGGCTTGGGACGCCTATGGCTGGTACGAGGGCCGCAACTTCCACGGCCTGCCCGTGTACGACGCCGAAACGGGCGGAGTGGCCGACGCCCTCACGCCGCACGGCCTGAACGCCAACCAGGGCGCTGAGTCGGTGCTGTCCATTCACCTCGCGCATCAGGCGCTGCAAACATTATCCTGATACAGCCTTCTTAAGAGAGATCGCATCAAGAGAGATCGCATACCCATGACCGAACAGCAGGACCAGCAGGCGACGGCGCTCAAGCAGCAAATCACATTCGGGACCGATGGCTGGCGCGGCATCATCGCCGACAATTTTACCGGCGCGAATGTCCGGCTCGTCTCGCAGGCCATCGTCAACTACTTCCTGCGCCCCGATGTCCCCGGCGAACCGATTCTGTTTATCGGCTATGACAACCGCTCGCAGTCCGAGTACTTCGCCGCCGAGGCCGCCAAGGTCGTCGCGAATTCGGGTCTGAAGGCAATTCTGTCCGCCCAGTCCTGCTCCTCGCCGTCCATCTCCTACAACGCGCACAAGGCGAACGCCAAGGGCGGCATCATGATCACCGCCTCGCACAACCCGCCGCAGTTCAATGGGCTGAAGATCAAGGCCGGCTACGGCGGCTCGGCCCTGCCCAGCATGGTGGATGAGGTCGTCAAGGAGCTGAACGCACTGCTCGATGCCGGGACGCATACTGTGGACACACCCGCCGACGCCGCCGGCAAAATCGAGACGCGCGACCTTCGACCAGCCTATTTTGATGGTCTGCGCGGCATGGTAGATTTGGAAAAGATCGCTGCCGGTGGCTTCAAGGTCGTCGCCGATCCGATGCACGGCAGCGGCAGCGGCTATCTCACCGACATCCTGCGCGGCGCAGGGGTGGAGATCGAGGAGATCTGCCGGGATCGCAACCCAGTCTTCGGCGGCATCAACCCGGAACCCATCGGGCAGAATCTCGGCCCACTCAAAGATGCTGTCCTGGCAAGCCGCGCGGATGTAGGCCTAGCGATAGACGGCGACGCCGACCGGGTGGGCGCGATGGACGCAGACGGCAGCTTTGTAGACAGCCACCGCATCTTCGCCCTCCTCCTGCGGCATCTCTACGAGGACAAGGGCCAGCACGGGAGCGTTGTCAAGACGGTTTCAACGACCACGTTGATTGATAAACTCTGCGCCAAATACGGCCTGATGCTGCATGTCGTCCCCATCGGCTTCAAGAATATCTGCGAATGGATGCTAAAAGAGGACGTGCTGATCGGCGGCGAGGAGTCCGGCGGCATCGGGGTCCAAGGCTTCATCCCGGAGCGCGACGGCCCCCTCATGTCTTTGCTTCTGCTGGAAACGATGGCGACCCGAAAGAAGCGCCTGGAAGAGCAGATCGCGGAACTCATGGCCGAGTTCGGTCCGCACGAGTACCAGCGCGTGGACCTGCACCCCGATCCCGCCAAGATGCCCACCGTCGTTCAGTCGCTCAAAGAGGACAATCCCACCGAGGTCGCCGGGCTGAAGGTGCTGAAGATAGATCGGCTGGACGGCACCAAGTTCTTTTTCGAGAACGATGCCTGGCTCCTCCTCAGAGCCTCGGGAACGGAGCCGGTCGTAAGGGTTTACGCCGAGTCCACCACGCAGGCCAAAGTGCAGGAGTTGATAGACGCCGGGCTAGGATTGGTTGAGCGGGTGTGAAACGGAGGCAGAAAAGGCCCCGGCGCAGTGCGCCGGGGCTTCTCCATTTCTAATATCATCCCTTTCAGAAGGATTGAAGCCTAAAATGGCGCTCAGGGTCAATGGGGAAGAGAAGCATCATGCGTATCAAGTCTGCCGGCCCGATCAAGTCCGCCTTTGCTGTTGCCGGCCTCGGCCTGCGGGTCGCGCCGTCGCCTGCGGGCGCTGCACCGGATCAATTGTGACCGACAAGACCGGCCCGCTGAACACCGAAGTGGCCTATGTCACCGTTGGCATGACCTGGAAAGCCTCCTGTAGTGTCGTCCCGCCCTGAAGGGCAGGTCTGGGGGGCCTGCGGCCAACCGGTCTGCGACTGGAGGATGAAGACAGGGATTCTCTCCCGCCCTGCGGGCGGTCGGCGTCTCGCCCTCCAGACGGGTCGTTTACGGCCCGGTCACAGCCCATGCGTAACATCAGTGAGTAAGGTCGCGCAGCCTGATAACTTCTATGGGGGTGGCAGTTTTGGGGCGACTCTTTGCCGGACCCCGGCACGTCAGGTCTTAGGCGGCCAGGGCAAGCGTGGCTGCCGGGCTGTAAGCCCGCAGGAGCGCCCAGACGCACTCCGGGTCCCACTGGGTCCCCGCGCCCTCTTCCAGCACGGACAGGGCCTTTTCTCGGTCCATCCCTTTGCGGTACGGGCGGTCCATGGTCATGGCCGAGAAGGCATCCGCGACCGCGACCAGGCGGGCGAGGAACGGCGTTTCTTCTCCCTGGAGTCCGAAGGGGTAGCCTTTGCCGTCCCAGCGCTCATGGTGGTGGCGCACGACGTCCAAAGTATACTCGAAGCCGGGCACAGCCCCAACGATCACCGCCCCCATCAGAGGGTGCTGCTGGATCGCCTGGTATTCCTCCTCGGTGAGTTTCCCCGGTTTGCGTAGGACCGAGTCCGGGACGCCGATTTTGCCGACATCATGCAGCAGTGCGGCCACTTGGAGCGTGTGCCGCGTCGCCTCATCCAGTCCCATTTGATCGGCGATACGGAGGCTGTAATCCAGCACATCCTCGGAGTGGCGGCGCGTGTACCGATCCTTGTTATCCACCGCCGTGACGAGCGCATTAAGCATGGAAAAGCCGTTGACGGAGTGGGTCAGGTCCCGGCAAAGAGCATCTACCGGCCGATCCGTCGCGCCGGTCTTGGAGCGGCGCAGGCGAGTATCGGCGATTTCCAGTGCCTCGAAGTGCGTGGCGGCGTCGCTCGGGAAGAGGGCGACGCCGAGCGACACGGTCAGTGGGATCGGCGTCTCGCTGCCTGGCGGCAAGTAGGAGAGGTCCGCCAGCCGTTCCGCGATGTGGGCGCGCAGACCTTCGGCGGAGAGACACGCACCACCAGACCTCCCCTGCGGCATCACCAGGGCGAACTCATCCCCCCCAAAGCGCGCGACCACATCGCCCGAGGCGGCACATCCCATCAGGGCAGAGGCGACCCGGCGCAGCACGCCGTCCCCGACATTGTGGCCATAGGCATCATTGAAAAATTTGAAGTTGTCCAGGTCCATCATCACGACGGCAACGGTGCGGTCCTCCGAGCGGGCGCGCTCGGCCTCCTCGGCCAGCCGCTTGTGGAAGACGCGGTGGTTGACGAGGCCCGTCAGCGGGTCCGTCGTCGCCAATGCCTCCAGCCGCCCGTTCAGCTCCCGGTTCTCTAGGATCGCCAGCACCTGACGCGCAAGAACCAGGCCCACCAGGGCGAGGCCGCCCCACAAGACGCCGTGACGCAGCAGCGTGCACCCCGGCACATTCTGCGTGTAGAGCGCGAGGGCGGCAACGCATGGCAGGAGCGCGTAAGGGAGCAGCGACTTCCAGAGGGCGGGGGCGCGTTCCTGCTCGTCCTCGGCGACCGCGTTTGCAGTGAGCCGCGCTGCGGAGGCGGCGACCCCTACCAGCATAAAGCCCAGCGACCAGCCGATGTCAAGCAGCGTTCCGGCCCGAAAGAGGCCGTGCAGCGTGAGATACATGAAAAGGCTGTCGGAGGCGACGACGCAGAAAAGACCGGACGAGAACAGGAGGAGCGACAAGCTCCGTTGTCTGGCATATCCCCCCAGCAGCAAGAGGCAGGCCACGAGCAGCAGGTCCATCAGCGGGTAGGCGATGTTGAAGACCTTCGAAATCAGGCGCCCATGACCGTGCGCCAGCACAGGGCCCAGGCAGAAATACCAGCTAAAGGTAAGGACGGCGGTCATGACCATCAGGCCGTCGAGCGAGACGCGCAGATGTGAGGAGAGTGACAGCGGCCGCCGGGGGAGCTGCCATATTCCCAGTAACAACAAGGGATAAGTGAGGAAGGAGATTACCTCGCTCACAAGATAGGAGATGGGCGGCGCATGATGCACGAAGTCCGGGTAGATGATGTACACCTGCTGCAAGGCGTAGCACAGGATTCCCAGGCCACAAAATAGGGCGATGCGGCGGGACTGCCCCTCCACTTTCGGCTTCCAGACCCCGCCGCAGAAGCAGAGCAAGGCCGCGAGCAGAGCGCCAAGCGTCTCGAATATGTCGTCCCCGAGTGAGGCGACGTACTTCGGCAGTGGTAGCAGCAGCCAGAGGGCGTAAAGCGCATGGAATACAAGCGTGAGCGTCACACCCGTTCTGACCCAGGTGCGCGGACGGAACGGCAACATACCAGATATATCGGCAGGGTTCGCTTCTTTTTGAAGCGGTGGATGCAGCGTAAACACGACAATTCTAGGCATGGCGGCGAGAGGCATAAGGCGGGTATACGGGTATACTAGAAACACTATGGCATGGAGGCCCCGCACATCGTCCGAGACAGCTCGCGTAAGAAAGACGAGGACGCGCGCACGTCTCGTCTCCGGCTATCCTTGTAGAAGCCCATTAGAAATTTCTTCCCCATGCAGTCCCACAAAAATTCGGCGCGGCTCTTTGCCGAGGCCCAGCGCGTCATCCCTGGCGGCGTCAACTCGCCCGTCCGCGCCTTCAAGAGCGTCGGCGGCGATCCTCTCTTCATGCAGCGCGGCGAGGGGCCGTTTATCTTCGATGTAGACGGTAACCGCTATATTGACCATGTGATGTCCTGGGGGCCTTTGATCTTCGGCCATGCGCCTCCCCGCATCATCCAGGCCATCACGGATACCGCCGCACGCGGGACGTCGTTCGGGGCCAGTACCGAGGCTGAGGTCAGGCTGGCGCAGAAGATCGTGGCCGCCGTGCCATCAGTCGAAAAAGTCAGGCTGGTCAGTTCCGGCACCGAGGCCGTGATGAGCGCGGTCCGGGTAGCGCGCGGCTTTACCCGGCGTGACAAGATCATCAAGTTCGAGGGGAATTACCACGGTCACTCCGACGGCTTCCTAGCGAAAGCCGGGTCGGGCCTGACGACCTTCGACCTGCCCGACTCGGCAGGCGTCCCCAAGAACCTCACGCTCGACACGCTGACGCTGCCCTACAACGACGTAGATGCCTTGCGCGAGGCCATGCGCGCCTATCCCGGCGAGGTCGCCTGCGTCATGCTCGAACCCATTGCGGGCAACATGGGCGTGGTAACGCCCCGCGCCGACTTCCTGCATGCCCTGCGCGATCTGACGACGGCGGACGGCGCGCTGCTGCTCTTCGACGAGGTCATCACAGGCTTCCGGCTGGCCTACGGCGGCGCGCAGGAGCTGTTCGGCATCACGCCAGACCTGACCGCCTTGGGTAAGATCATCGGCGGCGGCCTGCCCCTAGCCGCTTACGGGGGCCGGGCGGACATCATGGATACGGTCGCGCCGGTCGGCCCGGTCTATCAGGCCGGGACGCTGTCAGGGAACCCATTGGCGGTGGCAGCAGGGCTGGCGCAGCTCACGATGCTGGACGAGCAGAAGGCGACGCTGTATACGGACATGCACCACAAGATGCACACGCTGGCGCATCTGACCAAGGAGGCGGCGTCCCGGCTCGGTATCCCCCACCGTATCAACCGGGTCGGTTCGATGATGACTTTGTTTTTCACCGATGCCAAGGTCATTGACTTCACAAGCGCCAAGACGGCGGATACAGCCCGCTATGCCGCCTTCTTCCGCGCCCTGCTGGAGCGCGGCGTCTACTTCGCCCCCTCTCAGTTCGAGGCCGCGTTCATCAGCACATCACACACGGATGCCCTGCTGGAAGAGACGGCACAGGCCGTGGCCGAGGCGCTGCATGTCGTGGCTTGATGTCCCGCGCATAGACGAGCCGGAGGACATTGATGACCCGGCCCAGCCGTTCGCAGAGCTGGAGCGCTCCATGCGGGACGTTGCGCTTACGAACCGCCTGTTCGGCGGGACGCAGACTATTGTCTCCCACGTTGCCCGGCTGTTGCGAGACGTTCCGGCGGGGGGCAGCGTCCGCATCCTGGACATCGCCACCGGGTCGGGAGATATCCCACACGCCCTGCTGGACTGGGGCCGGAAGCGCGGCCTGGACCTGATCATCGTGGCCCTAGACAACCACGCGGGGATGCTTCAGATGGCGCGCGAGGTCGCCCCGGACGTGTTTCTGGTCCAGGGCGACGCCCTGGCCCTGCCCTTCGCGCCGCGCTCCTTCGACCTCGCCCTCTGTGCCCTCGCTTTCCATCATCTCGGATTTGAAGCCTCGACACGACTTTTGACCATTATGGACGCGCTCACGACACGCGGCTTCGTCGTCAGCGACTTGCGGCGCGACCTGCCCACGCTCTGGGGCGTACAGGCGTCTATGGCCGCCCTGCGCGTCCATCCCTTCACCCGCCATGATGCCCCCACCAGTGTCCGCCGCGCCTTCACGCCGCCGGAATATCGCAGGATGGTCGGTCTCTCAGGCGTCCAGGATGTCCGTCTCCATACCCCCTGGTACTTTCGGGTTGCTTTAGTCCAGGACAAGAACGGGTAGAACAGTGTGAGCCTGTTGTGCTTTAGATCGGTCTTTCTTCTTTGTCCGTTACTACCTCAGATGTCCTCGTGATCGGAGCCGGGCCGGCGGGTTCGGCCACCGCCCTGTTCCTGGCCCGCGCGGGCTATGATGTCATCCTTCTGGACCGGGCCGCGTTCCCCCGAGACAAGCCCTGTGGCGAGTACCTGACGCCCGGCGCGGTGCGGCTCCTGCGCGACGACCTCGACGTCCTGCCCGAATTGATCGCGGGCGGCGCGGTGCGTCTGACTCGCGAGACCATAGTTCCCCACCGTGCAAAGGCTTTCAGCGGGTCAACTGACGCCCTGGCCTGCCCGCGTACCGTCACCGATAAGGTCCTGCGGGACGCGGCAGAGGCGGCGGGGGCACGTATCATTGAGGGCGTCAATATCCGCCGCATTGCGCGCGGCAATGGCGATGTTCTCGGCGCGTCGGGCGTGGACAGTGCGGGCGCAGAGCGCGAATTCCGAGCCAGAGTGACTATCGGCGCGGACGGGACGCGCTCCCTGCTGGCCCGCGAGATGGGCGTCGTCCGCCCCATCCCGCGCCTTCAGCGGCTTGCTCTGGTGGCACACTATCATTTCGCCGATGCTTCCCCTGAGACGGCTGTCACCATGCACCTGCCGCATGATCGCTCCGATGCCTGCTGCGGCGTCGGTGCGGCCTGCGGGCCGGACGGGACACGCAATGTCAACATCGTCGTCCCACTCACCGAAGCCCCGCACATGGCGGGGCGGCGGCAGGCGTACTTCGAGGAGCGCCTGCGCGTGTCGTTCCCCCAGGTTTGGGAGTGGGTCCGGGACGCCGTACCCGTCGGCCCCCTGCAAAGCGTCGGCTGCTTCGGCCACCATACGGCGCGCGCCTCGGACAATGGTGCTGTCCTAGTCGGGGACGCGGCGACGTTCATCAACCCTTTCACCGGCGAGGGCGTCTTCTTCGCCTTGCGCGGGGCGCAGATTGCCGCCCAGACCGTCGGCACGGCATTGGCGCAAGGCGATGTCAGCCGCCGTGTTTTAGGCGCTTATGATGCCGCCCGGCGGACTGAGCTTCTGCCGCGCTACCGACTGTGCGACGCCGTGCAGCGCGTCGTCCATTCCCCTGCCCTGCTCGGCTGGGCCTCGGAGCGGCTGCGCCGGTCTGAACCGCTGACGGAGACGCTGCTGCGGACGGTTGGCGACCTGGCACGGCCCGCGGACCTGTTTTCCTTCGCGACATTGCGTCTTGCCTTGTCATCCTTCTAAGCTATGCACACCGACTAAGCCATGTACACCGAGAACACCATTTATATGCGCGGGCCGAAGTCGCGCATCTTCCAGCTTGCCGCCGATATCCAGAACTGGCCCACCCTGCTGCCTCACTACCGTGCGGTGGTCGTTTTCGAGCAGACGGACGACGGCAGCCGCAAGGTCGTTGAGATGGCCGCCGAGCGGGCCGATTTCCCCCTGCCGGGCTTCACATTCCCCGTGCGCTGGCGCAGCGTCCAGGTCTGTGAGCCAGAGGCAGGCCGCATCTATTTCAAGCACATAGGCGGGATTGCCAAGGGAATGTGGGTGGTCTGGTCGCTGGAAGACGATCCATGGGGGCGCGGCGTCAAGGTCACTATCGGCCATGACCTGACCTATCCATTCGCGTTCCTGAACGGCTGGTTCGCGCGGAACATGGTGGGGGACCAATTCGTCCATGCCATAGCAGGACGGACTCTGGCGACAATCAAGGCGACGGTGGAGAAAGAGGCAGGCGCGTGACGACACAGGAGACACAAAGGCGGCGGGTGGTAGTGACGGGACTGGGCGTCATCACGCCCATCGGCATCGGCGTGGATGGTCTGCGGGCGGGCCTGCGGGCAAATCGCTCCGCCGTGGACACGGTCACCCACTTCGACACATCCCCCTTCGTCACCCATATCGCCGCCCAAATCAATAGCTTCGATCCGATGCCTTACCTGGACGGCAAGAAGCTGAAGCGCCTGGACAAGTTCTCGCAGTTTGCCGTCGCCGCCTCCAAGATGGCCATCGCCGATGCGGGGCTTGATCTCCGCATCGAGGACCGCGACCGCGTCGGCGTCTGCCTGGGCACTGCCCTGGGCGGCGTTGGGTTCGCTGAGGAGCAGTATCCCGCCTTTCTCGCCCATGGCCCACGCGGGGTCAACCCGATGCTGGCCCTAAGCGTCTTCAACGGAGCGGGATCGTGCAATGTCGCCATCGAATTGGGCGTCACCGGCCCAGCCACGGCCAACGGCGATTCGTGTGCCGCATCCCCCATCGCTATCGGCCGGGCTGTGGACCTGATCCGGGACGGCAGCGCCGACCTGATGCTGGCCGGCGGCTCCGAGGCCCCCCTGTCCCCGCTCTGCTACGGCGCGTTCGCCATCATTCGCGCCATGAGCCAGCGCAACGACGACCCGCAGACCGCCTCGCGCCCCTTCGACAAGGACCGTGATGGCTTCGTCATGGCCGAAGGCGCGGCCATGCTCGTCCTGGAGGATCTCGACCACGCCCAGGCGCGCGGGGCGCGCATCTACGGCGAGATCCTATCCCATGCCTTTACCAACGATGCTTACCATATGACGCAGCCCCGCGCCGACGGTGCCCAGGCCGCCCGCTGTATGGCGCTGGCCCTGGACCGTGCCCATGTAACGCCCCGCGAAGTCGGCTACGTCAACGCCCATGGCTCCAGCACCTCGCTCAACGACAGCACTGAGACGCTGGCCTTGAAGCAGGTGTTCGGGGAGGCGGCCTACTCGGTCCCCATCAGCGGCACGAAGGGCTTCCACGGGCACGCCCTTGGCGCGACCGGGGCCTGGGAGGCGGCGATCTCCCTGCTCTGCCTGCAGGACGACTGGCTGCCCCCAACGCTGAATCTTTCGGAGCCGGACCCCGCCTGTGACCTCGACTACATCCGTGAGCGGGAAGGGCGGGAGAAGCGCGTGGATTATGTGCTGTCCAATTCCTTCGGGTTCGGCGGCATCAACGCGTGTCTGGTGTTCGGGAGGGTCTGACGTGCCACCCCTTGGTGCGCCGAACTTCATAGGGGAACGCCCGCGCGGCCGGGCACATCCAGTTCCATATCGTGGAAGACCGTGATCCGCCAGACCCTATCCTCCTTGGTCAGAACTATGTTCCGCAGGCCCGTGACTCGCTCACGCGGCTGGCTGGATCGGTCCCCGGTCCGCCCCATCCGCCGGTACACACGGGCGGATGGCGCTCGGTGGTGCCACGCTTGGCTTTAGCCATTCCAGTCCTCACCGAACCGGCGTGAAGACGACCGAACTCAGGTTGATTGCCTTCCAGGTCGCCGCCCCACGCGGACGCACCGTGATGACGACGGGGCCGGGCTGCTTGACCTCAATCTTCCCCAGGTTAATGACCTGGAACTTGTCATACCCACCCGTCTGCGGGGCCGTGCCGGAGAGCTGCTGACCGGCGGCCTCCAGAACGAACTCCGAGCTGTCGGCCACCGAGGCGACGTCCGCACTCACCGCGTAGGTCCCCGGTGTGGGGAACTGGGCTTCCCAGGACGCCGAATCCGTGGGGTCGTTCCAGTTACCGATGTCACGCTTCCCACCCTGAGTCTCGGCGGCGAGGCCGGTCCCGTGCAGGGTGGCATCGTCGGCGGAGAGCGTCAGGACACCGGATGCGTCCACAGTGAGGGGCGTCGGCGGCGCGACGATGGGTGTCAGGTGCGTGCCAGTGATCTTCAGGCCCGCCGTGAGGGCCGATACCTTCTGCGCGGGCAGCGTCACCGTGATGCCGTCCGCCGTCTGCTTCCAGGCCAGTTTGCCCCGGTAGCCAAGCAGGCTGATGCTGGTGATGTTGTTGACGTCCCGGCCGGCGGGCCGGGCCAGAGAATGGATCGTCATCCGGCCGTCGGCGGGCCAGCCGAGCGCCAGGGCGTAGAGCGTCGCTCCCTTAGTGGTAAAGCGGATGTCCCGCGCTGAGTAGCCGTCCTCCTCGCTGAAACTCCCCCCTTTAGCCTTGGCCGCCCCTTCGCCGTAGATGCCCCAGGGGCGCGAGCCGTAGATGGCCTCGCCATGGATCGCCGTCCAAGCAGCCATCTCGGTGAGGAGTTGCTCCGCTTCGGGGTCAATGGTCCCGTCCGGGCGCTGCACGACGTTCAGCAGCAGGTTACCGTTCTTACTGACGTTGTCCACGAGCGTGTGGACAACCCAGCTCGCCGGGCGGTACTTCCAGTTGCGATTGTAAAACCAGTCGCCGATGGAGGTGTCCGTCTGCCATGGATCGGGGTCTACCCCAGCCATGACACCGCGCTCTAGATCCTGCACCCAGCGGCCCCCGGAGCGCTGTTTGCAGTTGTAGACGACTTGGGTCTGGCCGCCGTGGAGGGCGGCGCTGGTGTTATAAAGATGGGCGATCATGCTGAGACCGACTACGTTGCCGAAGGGCACGCCGCTGTCGCTGTAAAGCAGGTCGGGGTGATAGTTGTCCACAAGCTCCTTGATCTCGTGGAACCACTGCTGCTGCCAGCGGGGGTCATTGCTGTTCCAGCCGGTGTCGCCAGGTTTTGCCGGGAAGTGGTAGAGATCCTGGTATTTTGGGTCTGCCCCATCGTAAGGTACACCAGCCAAGGGGCCGGTTTTGTCCGACCCGTGACTTCCTTGGAACCAGGTGAAGCTGGCAGCGAGGTGCTCGGAAACGCCGAACTTCATGCCGTTTTTAGTTGCCGCCTTCTGCCAGGTGCCCACGACATCGCGGTGCGGCCCCATATTCACGGAGTTCCACCGATGCAGCTTGGAGTTCCACAGAAAGAAGTTATCGTGGTGGCTCCCCATGCTCACGAAGTACCGTGCGCCAGCCTTCTTGTAGAGCGTCATCAGCCGATCGGGGTCCCATTTCTCGGCCTTCCACAGCGGGATGATATCCTTGTAGCCGAACTTGGAGGGGGGGCCGTAGTGCGCGACGTGGTACTTGTTGTGGCCGCTGCCCTGCTCGTACATGCCGCGCGCATACCAATCGCCGTCCATGGGGACGGACTGCGGCCCCCAATGCGCCCAGATGCCGAACTTGGCGTCTCGGAACCAGGTGGGGCACTGGTACTGCTGAAGCGAGGCCTCAGTGGGCTTGAAGGGGCCGGGTGCGATCGCGAGGTCCATGACCATCGGGGCAGCGGCCGGGGCAGTCGCCGGTGCTCCTCCAGCCGTCTGCGCGGCTGCGGGACGCGCCGCCGTTAGGGCAAGCGCGAGGGCAGCACCCGCGAACACGGCAAGGTGAAATGGCTGCTTCAAAGACGCTTTTATCGTTGCGTTCATCATTATTCTCCTCTTAACTGTCATGAT
>JANLUQ010000241.1:0-2359 GCA_031363565.1 Armatimonadota bacterium
CGCCGCGCGAACCGCAGAAAAGTGCGGGCCATCGGGGACGCGGGGCCTTTTACCTTCACCCATTCCGAGCGGCTCAAACGTGAAGATCCGCACGGCGTCAGCACCCCATGTTTCTTCGGGCACAAGGCGCAGGCCTCTTGCCCACATGTTCAGTGGCGTGTAAACCAGACGCTGATAGTTTTCGGTTTCCCGAGAGATTACGCGCCAGTGGCCGGTTTCCTCCAACACTTCGAAACGGAAGCGCTTCACCAGGGAAGACGGCACCAGACAACGGTTACCCCGCTGCGGGTAAGTGAAGGGCATCCGTTTCTCGTGGGCCAGGTTGCTGTCGAACACCAGCCGTGCGCCGCCGATAAAGACCGGTTCGGGCCAGCGGTAGTCCAGGGCGGCTCCGGGCGGCCCGGTCCAGGCGTGAGGCTCGTTCGCGCGGTCCCGCTCCCAGCCGTCCAATAACACAGGCGCGGGGCCACCGTCGGCCGTAAGCGCTGCCGAGCAAGCCAGCGGTGAGGTGCTGCGGCACAGTCCCGGCAGCCAGCAGTCGTCCTCCATCAAGGTCTGCTGCAGATCGCGCAGGCGCGCGCCGCTGCTGAGCGAACGTGGATTGCAATGATGGTACACACATAGGGCCGCCGCCGTGCCTGCCGCCTGGCCGAGGAGAGCGCATGTCGCCATCACCCGCGTGCTGGAAAGCGCGGCGTGCGTGACCGAAATGTTGCGCCCCGCAAAGGATAGGTTCGCCAGGTTCCGCGAATACAGGCAGCGATAGGGGATGCCATAGGGCGAAGGAGCCGGGTGAAAGATGGTCGGATCGCCGGGGTAAAAGATGCCTGCCGGATGGTGGTCGTCCATCGACCAGCCGCCGTAGGCGACGATATCCTCAAAGGAGCCGCCGGAGCGCACGTCGTTCTGCGTCAGGATGTGGTCGCCGACATAGCGCCGACTCTCACGCTTGCCCGGCAGGGAGCCGATCCACTCCACCGCCCAGTTCTCCGCCTGCGCGCGTTCCGGCGCGTGGTTTTTGATGTAGTCCCAGACGCCGTAGACGATCTTCATTAATTCGTCGCGGGTGCGCTCGGCCTCCTGAATGGTGTCTCCCAGGCCGCCGAACTCGATCCACCAGAAGTTATGCGCGTGGACGCCGCGCAGCCGGTGCGGCAGGTCATCCGGGTGGGTGAACTTGTACGCCCAGCGCGGGGGCACGAACGGCTGCGGCTCGTCGGTGCGGCGCAGCTGAATGAGCAGGGAGTTGCCCATCGTCTTACGGTCCGCCTGGGAAGGTTCGATGTCCTCGCCGAACTCCGCGCGCGCCTCGCGCCCCTGGCGAAACTCGGCCGGCGTCACCGCCGCGAGGATGCTATCGCCGGAGCAATCCACGAACTGGCGGGCGTGGATCGTGTGCCGGGTCTGCGAGGTCAACTCCCACGCGGCGACGCTCACGATGCGGTCGCCGTCCATTTCGGCGTCGGTGCAGGAGCAATTGAGGAACGGAGACAGATTCGGCTGAAAGAAGACTTTTCCCCACAACACGCTGTCCCAGATGGAGTAGTTCAGCGACGGATTGCGGTACTGGTTTTCGAGCTGGATTTCCTCGAGGAGACCGGTTTCTTTGTTGTGCGCGCCCTGTGCGCCACAGATCCACATACGCACTTCTGAGGAGGCGTTGCCGCCAAACACGGGACGGTCATGGATAAGGGCCGTTCTCGCCCCATTGCGCGCTGCCGCAATGGCGGCACATATGCCGGCCATGCCGCCACCGATGACGCAGACATCGAACTCGTGTTTTTCGTGGCGCAAATGAGATGTTTGTGTCATGTCGTCCTTTCCAAAGAAGCCGCCTAGTACCGCTTCACGGTAGAACTATTGGAAACGATTTATACTGGCGATGCTTCAACTGCCGAGTAGCATGCTCGGTTCTCAATCTATCAATTCTACCGTGAAGGGGCACTAGTCAGGGTCGCTGAACTTCGCCGTGTGCGGCAGCGGCTGAAGCATCGCCGCGAAATCAATATCCACAAGCAACCCCATTGTCACTGCTTGATGAATTGGGGGTTGCCGGTCACGGTGAGCGACAAGCCTGAACGGCCAACGATAACGGCACGCCTGGTCGTCCCACTGATATCCCACAGCGTGTAGCGGCCCGGCGGGAGCGGCAGGGCGACCGATTGGGGCGTCGCGGCCTCCGTCCAGATCGCATAGCGGAGTTCCGGCCCACGGACAAAAGATAGAAAGTGGGCGCCGGGCACAGTCCGGAGGGGGATGGAGGTGCTGAAACGCCAGTCACCGAGCAGCGAGAACAGGGTCCGGGCCGCCGCATAGGCGCGCCTGGGGACGAATGGCGGGGTATGTCCCGCCGTGTACG
>JANLUQ010000260.1:0-7766 GCA_031363565.1 Armatimonadota bacterium
TCGGCGGCGGCGGCGAAGTCGGGCGACTGACGCCGTAGGCTGTCCTCATGGACATTTCTTAAAGTCTCGCAGAGGTCCGCCCCCGCGCAGGGCCACGGCACGCACTCACGCGCGCCCGCACGCATCGCCCGGCGCAGGTCATCGGGCGGCGACCCTTCGGAAAGCAGGATGCTCTGCCCCGGCAGGCCCGACGCGGCCAGAATCTCCGCTGCCGCGAAGCCGTCTCGGACGGACAGGTCGGCAGCCAGCAGGACGAGGTCGGGCCGCAGGGCATAGGCTTGCTGCACGGCCTCTTGACCATTGCCTGCCTGGCCCACGATCTCCATTCCGCCGTCGGCGGCAAGGGCGGCGCGGATCTGCTCCCGCCGGGTGGCCTGGCTGTCGGCGAGGAGGACGCGGATCATTTCGCCTCCAGCGGGGCAGGCAGTGGGGGCAGGCTCACCGGCGGACCCGGCTTGTCGCGGTCGCCGCCGCCATGCTGCAGCGCAGGAAAGTCTTTGTCGAAGTCACTGCGCCGGACATCGGGCCGCGCGATGGGCAGGTTCTCCAGGCTGCCTGGCGCGGGCGGGTGCGCGCCCGATGTCTGGGGCGTGACGATCTCCGGCTGGATCAGGATCAGCAGCTCGTCCTCTGCCTTGCGCGTGACGGAGTGGCGGAAGAACTCGCCCAGCACGGGGATCTGGCTCAGGAGGGGGATGCGCTCCACCTCGCGCGAGGTGGTACTGCTGTAGAGTCCGCCGATGACCAGGGTCTCACCGTCTTTCATTTGCAGCGTCGAGGTCGCGCGCCGCACGGTCAGGGAGGGGATGACGCTGCCTCCGATCTGTACGGTGGCCGCATAGTTCAGGTCGCTGACCTCGGGCGTCACCGTCATCTCGACTATGCCGTCGCCGACGATGGCGGCCCCGACCGAGAGCCGCACCCCATAGGGTTTATACTCGATGGAGACTGAGGCGCTGCTGCCGCTCGTGCCGCCGCTGGACTGCACGACGGGAATGGGGATCTCGCCGCCGACGAGGATGCTGCCCTCGCTGCCATCGAGTACCATCAGGCTCGGCTCGGAAAGCACACGCGCCTTGTTCTCCTCGATGAGCGCATCGAGCTGGGCGGCCAGCGGGTAAATCCGTGTGATCGGACCACCCCCCTGGAACCCGTAGCCGCTGACGTTCGCCCCCTGCCCCGCGGTCTGTCCGAATAGGATGGACTGCGGCGCGAAGGTGTAACTCGTGCCGCCGCGCCCGGCGGCACCTTGCAGCGAACCCCACCGGATGCCCAGGCTCTTGGAGGCGTTCCGGTTGATGTCAATGATCTTCGCGTGGACAAGTATCTGCCGCGTTGGGCGGCTGCCCAAGTTGACCAGGTCAACGACCTTCAGCTCCGGCGGCAGCGACTCGATCAGGCGGTCCAGCGGGTCGCGCGGCGTGCCGTCCCCGGCCCGCTTCAGTGGCACTTCTTTCAGATCTATCAAAGGCGCGCTGTCGTCGGGCGCGGATTGGGCCGCGTCCGCCCCGTCCTCGCCCTTGACCATGCGCCTGGCTTTCCGAGCTTTGCGCGTGCGGGCGGAGGGGGCGGATGGCCCGGCGGACAAGGCCGGGCCGGCGACATGGGAGGCGTACTGACCAAGCAGGGCGATAGTCTTGTCGTCCATGACCTGAACCCGGACGCCCGTCCCTACAAGGCTGTCCGTCAGCAGGGCCGCGTAAGTCTGGGCCAGCGAGGGGGCGGGCGCACTCTCAGGCGGGGGGAGGATAGCGAGGAGGTTTCGGGTCCGGGCGGTGTAGACCCCGGCGATGGCGGAGGCGCGCTGCAAGGCGACGACGCTTGTGACCCCACCCTCCAAGAACAAGGTGTCCTTGACGGCGCGGACTGTGACACCCGGCAGGCCGATCTCCGCCTGCACCCGAACGGCGACGGGGCCGAGATCCGGCAAGGGCAGGAGCACGGCCAGTCGCAGCGCGTGCTTGCCCCGGCGGTCATAGACGAACAGCGTGGTCTCCCCAACCCCCTTGGCGTTGACCAGAAGGCGGTGCGCGGAAAGCGGCACGATATCCGCGACTGTCGGGCTGCCCACGGCCGCCGCCGTCATATGGTCGAACTCATAGACGTCCGACTCGCCAATATACAGCGTCTTGGTGAGCGTCTTGGTGAGCGTCTTGACGGTGGGCGGCGGAGAGTGCGGGCGGTTCTGCGCGTGGCCCGCTGTGAGCGGCAGCAGCAAGAGGCTTGACAGGGCGCAGGCCGTTCGTGTGTATGGCATCGTTCTCACTCCAGGCTCATGGCTCTACCAAAACCGTCTGGCTCTGGCTGCCCTTGATGATCGTCACCGAAACGCGGGCGGGCGGCAGGCGGACCGGCAGCGGCGGCAGAGGCAGCGCCTCCGCCGGGATCGGAGCAGGCACAGAGGGGCCATGCGGATGGAGGCGTGGGGCGGGTCGGGACTCCTCGCGTGCGGGCGGCACGGCGGGAAAGATGGGCAGGGCAGCGACCGCCTCGTCATCGGCTGCGCGCAGCGTGAGATGGATCTTGCCCCGTACGGCGGCCAGGACCAGGGCCTGCGCCTGACCGGGCGAGACGGCAACGGTCACATGCGCCGGCCCACTTGCGGGCGGGGTCGGTGCGGCATCGGGCGCGGTCTGTGCCCCTACGGCGAGTAACCGAACGTTTTGCAGCACCGTCCGTGCCTCGGCAGGGCCGGTTCCCGGCTCATCGGTTGCCAGGATGTCCACATGGTCGCCGGGGCGGACAAACTGGTCGGCACCGTCTGCCGGGTCGAGCGCCACGGTCATGGCGCGTTGGGAGGGCGGCAGGGCAAAGGCCATCCCGAGTGCGGCGCTCGACTCCGTGACGGCCTGCCGCGTGACCGCTGCACCCGCCGTGACCGGCTCGGTCGTGACTTTGCCTGCGAACGCGGCGATAGTCGCTGCGGTCCCCTCCGGCAGGCCAGCGGGCGTGGCCAATCGGACGCGCAGCCAGGCGGCGGAAAGCCGGGTGCGGGTAGGAATATCGCGGGAGGCGACCACGACCGGCACGCGTGCGGGTGCTATGGGTGCAGCGGCGAGCCGCTCCCGCACGAGTAGAAAGGCCAGCAGGGCAGCGGCCAGCCCGGCGGCGAGGGCGAGGCTCAGCGTCCCGCCGCGTGTGGCCAACAGACCCAGCCCGTGCAACGCGTGTCCCTTCGGCATCTGTAGTTTCGGTGCCTGCGGTTTGAGTGGTCGAACGACATGCATAGCTGCCTCGCGATTCGCCGATATGGCCTGTTGCTGCGTAACTTACTGACCGATGCTACGCAAGCTCCGCCGTGAGCGCCCCCCAGACCTGTCGTTCACAGCGTGTCGTTCACGGCCTGGCCAAAGCCCCTGCGTAACGTCAGCTACCGAGTCAGGGCTGGTGGCGTCTTCCCGCCCGCACCCGCGCAGGACCCGCCCGCCCCGCTGGGGATGGACAGGCCGATGAAGCGCCCCAAGGCGACCCCGTTGCCCGGCAAACCTGCGGGGTACGGTTGGTCCACAAAGAAGAGGGCAAAGGCGATGACGGTCACGTTCCCTTGCTTGTTCTTGACGGCCTGGGTGACGACCGGCAAGATCAGCAGATGGTCCTCGGGATGTGAGCCGTCCGGCAGCAGCGGGCTGCCGGGTGTAAACCAGGTGTCATAGGTCGAATAAGCGTGGCTGAAGGCCGTGTTGCTCCCTGACATCCGTGCCGCGAGGTACTGCCGCGTGTAGCTGATGTTGTCATAGCCTAGCGGCGGGGTCGGAAATGTCTGCCCCGCCGAAATCGTCTGGTCTGAGGTCTGCGAGATCGAGCTGAAATAGGTCGTGCCACTGCCGCTGATGAGCAGCGGATCAAAACTGCCCGCCGAGGCCAGCTTGCCGGTGTTGTCCCAGACATTGAGACTCAGGACGACCTGGCTGCTCACGGGCTGATATGCGCCCGGCAGCAGCGTCTTCTTGCCACTGAGCAGCGTGGCTACAGAGGCGATCGCGGGGTCTGTGCTTGCCGGGTCATCGCCGATCAGGCCGAAGGGCGCGACCGGCATTCCCGGCGGCAGGCCGCACACGTTTTGCATGGCGGCGGTCGCCGTGGCCGAGACCGAGAGCGTGTTAGCCGCGCCGTCCGTCGAGGTCGGCGTGTAGCCGACGGCAGGGGCGAACGAGAGCGGCGCATTGATGTAGCCGCGCACCGTGACCGAGCCGTCGCCGTTCACGACCGTCGCGGCGCCCTGGAAAGCCGACCCATTAGCGTTGTTGGCGGCTGCCACGGAGGCGGCGGCAGCAGCCTCGGCGCCGGGGTTCTGCGCCCCGGCCAGCGCGGCGGCATCGGCGACGTTCTGCGCCCGCTGGCGGGCCGTCTCCATCAGGCCGATGTCCAAGGCCAGTGCGGCGACGCCGAGCAGGGCAGTCAGAACGAAGACGACCAGCGGGAGCGTCGCCCCAGCCTGAAATCTTCCTTCCTGAAATCTTCCTTGACGACTACTCACGTCGCATCACCAGCTTGGCCGTCAGCGTCTTGGCGCTGCCGGTGAAGACATAGGACGTGACCAAAGGGTGGCTGTAAGTCACGGTCGCGCGGATGAGGCTGATATTGGAAACGGCATCGTTCTTCGCCCCCACATCGCCCAAAGCGATCCAGGCGATGCCGTCTACGCTTTTCTCCAGCACGATGTTAGCGGCAGAGAGGGACAGACCCGACCCTCCACTGATACCGCGCCCTTTGGCCGTCGCCGTCAGGTCGCCCATGGCGGCGGAGCGGGCGGCTTCGCGGGCGGCCGCGCCGACCAGCGCCTGGTCGCCGAATAGTAGGCCCACCTCGATGATCCCAAATAGCAGCAGGCAGAGCAGGCCGCTGACCAGGGCAAATTCGACCAGGGCGGCCCCGTGCCGCTGTCGCCTAATCATGCTGCTCATAGAAAGGCTCTCAGATGCAGGTGGACGAAGGCGAACGCCGCGCCCAGCGCGATGGCGGGGGCCAGAGGCATCTTGCCGGCTCGGGAGATGGGTGCGAGGGCGCCCACGCCCACCCCTGACGCAAGCAGGTGCAGGCCGAGCAGTGCGTTATGCACCGTCTCGCGCAGGACGCCGCGCTGCGCGGCCCAGGCCAAGGCCAGCAGGCCGCCCACCAGGACCGCGCCGGGCAGTGTCCAGAGCAGGAAGACCGGCCCCATGAGCGCACCGACCGCGCCGAGCAGCTTGACATCGCCCGCCCCCAGGCCGCCCAAGGCATACGGCAGCAGGGCCAGGGCGGCGACGGCCACGCCTTCCAAAGACAGGAGCAGGCCCGGCCCGCCGCCGCGCCACCCGTGCCCGGCCAGCCCCAAGACCAGGCCCGCGAGGGCCAGGGAATTGGGAATGCGGTGGGAACGGATGTCGCTGACGGATGCGAGGGTCAGCAAGATCGCCAGCGCCAGAGTCATCAAGGTTTCTACTTGATGGCGTTGGCCGCAGTGGTCAGCTTGGCGTTGGCGTTGGTGCCGAGCAGCGTCACGGCGGCCACGCAGACGGCCCCGATGAGCGCGACCAGCAGGACGTACTCGACCAATGTCGCGCCCTCCTCGTCATTCCAGAAGCGGCGGGCGGCAGAGCGGAGCGTGAAGCCAAAAGTGGTGATCATGGACGGTTTCCTTCCTTAGTTCGATCCTCACCTACCTTCCATGGCGGGTGCGAGGCTGACAAGACTTGCGGTGAACGATGCGGTGGACTACTTGAAGAGGGCTGCTTGAAGAGGGCTACTTGAGTGCGTCCGAGGCCGTGCCCAGCTTGGCGTTGGCATTGACGCCGAGCAGGGTGACGGCGCCGACCACCACGGCAGCGATGAGCGCAACCAGGAGGACATACTCGACGAGCGAGGCGCCGTCTTCCTCCCGCCAGAAGGCGCGGCAGAATCGGGCGAGGCCGGAGTGCAGTGAAGAACGTGTGGGGGCGAGTGTCATTGTTTCTTCCATGAGTGTGGCGTATCCTAGTCCGTCAGGCTACCTTCCGGCGCGGGAAACCCGCGCTGGCTGTCGAGTCATTATACAGCAATAATCGTGCCAAAACCGGTATTTTAGCGGGCAGGCAAAAATATATTTTTGGCATCGGTGGCGGACATGGATACTGGTGATGGTGATGTAAACGCCCCCCGTCCCGTCCGCGCCTCCTACCCCATTGTCAATCACGGTGGCGCTGAACTGGACGTTCAGGCCGTCCTTCTGGAACGCAGGGTCCAGAGTAGGAGGATAGACTCGAAGCCCCCGGCCATAGGCCGGGGGCTTGACTCGCCAGCGTTTGCTGGGGCAGTGGATCATTCGGATGACCGAATCAGCCGAAGACCAGGTGGTAGTCTCCGCTGCCGGTATGATCGTGCCCGGCCCCGGCGGGGCAATGGCCCGGCGTCGGGTTTCCCGCGAAGTATAGCCCCTGGCATTTATGGCACCAGCGCCAGGCCGATTGCCCGAAGGAGGCTGGGGCGTTCTGCACCAGGAAGTAGCTGCCACTGCCGGCATGGTCGTGCGGCCCGCCCGCCGGGCAGTGGCCCGGTGTGGGGCTTCCGGCGAAGTATAGGCCCTGGCACTTGTGACACCAGCGCCAGTTCGACTGGCCCGGCGCATTCGCCGTGTTCTGGATCAGGTGGTAGTCTCCACTGCCGGTATGGTCGTGCGGCCCGCCTGCCGCGCAGTGGCCCGGCGTCGGGTTGCCGGCGAAGTACAGCCCCTGACACTTATGGCACCAGCGCCAGTTCGATTGCTCGTTGACATTGGTGTCGTAGAGCGGGGGCGCGACGACGGACGGGTGCTTGCAGGTCTTGGACACCTGCTGGTTCTCTGGGGGCGCCCAGGGGCGCAGGGGCGTTTCGCCGGTTCCGATGTCGCCGGCCCAGGGCTGGAGGAGGCTCGTGATGGATGATGCGCTGCCATCGCTCCCGTACACCTGATTCGGGTCGAGGCGCCATCCATGCCCTGGGTCCAACTGCCAGCGCGCGAGCAGACGGTCTACATCCGAATGCAGCAGAAAGACGAATGGGTCGTGGAACGAGAAGTGGGAGTTCCCGAGCGAGCCGCCGATGTAGCCGTGGGCGGTGTTGTGGTCATTCTCCAGTGCTTGCCGGAAGGCGGGGAACTGGGTGGCGTTCGCGCCCCCGTTGCCCGCTGCCACGGTCGTAGTATCGGGCGAGACGCCCGGCGCTCCCGGCGCTATATTGCGCCAGACAAAGGCGTGACCCGGTTCCGTGGACTCGAAGTTCTGGAGTGGGGGACCGGCATTGCCGCTTGCATTGCCCATGAACTGGGTCGTAAACAGGTCCAGCATACCCCCGCCGGTCGGCGTGGCGCGCGGGTCGGTGGTCCAGTCCCAGTAGTGCAGGGAGAGTTGGGGGTCAACCCCGCGCAGCAGCGCTTCGAACCGGTTGCATAGCTCGCGGTGCCAGGGCAGGAACGCAGGGCCGCCGTGGACATCCTGGCCGGCAGCGTGTGCGTTCTTGTGGATCTCTTCCTCCTTGTCCCACTTGGTGACACCGTCCGGGTAGTGCTCGGTCGTGTCGAGTTTGAGGATCGCATCGCGGAGGCGATCCCGTTCGGCCTGAGAGACTTTGGCGACATTGCGGCGAATTCCATCTCCGATAGGCATAGCTAGCCCCCTCCTTTGGGGACAGGTAAGAAACCGACATACACCCCCCTTCAGTGTGGTGCTGCTGCCGGTGTCTCACCAGCTTACCGCCTCTGAGTGTGAAAGAGTATGAACTAAGTCACAAAAGCGGAGTGACATTCAGCACACTCGTTACGGCATTGGGGAGGG
>JANLUQ010000264.1:0-2270 GCA_031363565.1 Armatimonadota bacterium
GAAGGGTTTCGGACAGGAGGAGAGAGTTTAAGACCCCTGGAGGAAGCCTGCCTCTGGTCAAGCGGCGGGGGCTTCCATTCCGAAACCCTTCCCTCCGAGGGGAGGGTGGCACGCTCGCGTGACGGGAGAGGATCACGCCGACGCCCCGAAGGCGGCCCGCCAGTCGCCGAAGCCGGCGTTGTAGCGGGCACGTACCCCGTACAAGAACTGGTCGCGTAGGAACCCGTTCTCCGAGCTGCCTTCCAGCGACCCGAACTCGAACTCCTTCCGCATCTGCAGGACGATCGCGCGGATGACCCGCGAGGTGTCCAGCAGGAACCAGGCCGTCGGCGATGTCAGGTATGGCGTCGTCAGCAGCGTCAGCATCCCGCGCAGCGGGTTCGCGGCCAGGTCCTGCGAGGCCGTCGTGACCAGGTCCGGGTACAGGGCGGATGTCAGCAGCACGGTCGCCTCCCAGTACAACTCCGGCGGCACGACCAGGACATTGGGCATGGTCCCCGCCGGGCGGCCCTGGTCATCGGTGAAGCGCATCATGGCCGTGATCGCGCTTTGCAGCGAGGCCGCGCTGAGGGCGTCCCCGCTCCGGTTGGACTGGGGCGTTCCCTGGGTGTGGACGCCGAAGAACGGGACGCCGTCATAGCCGGGCGCGACAAATCCGGTCCCCAGCAGGCCGAAGACGATCGAGTCGAGGTGGGATTTGGCGACCCGCGCCATCTGCCGGATTCGCAGCGCGATCTGGCCATATTGGTCGTCCTCCAGGGCGGCCCGGTCCACGCTCAGGGTGCTCTCCCACGTCTTGTTCTGGATCGCATAGGCATAGGGCTTGGGGTCGCCCGGCTGACGCTCGTCGCGGAACTCGCGCATTCCCGGCAGCGCGCCCAGCCAGGCGTACTGCTCCGTGTCCCGCTCGGACGGGATAGTCGTCGCCACTTTGTCCCACTGCGCAGGCGAGTCGCTGAAGGTCTGGAAGAAGGCTGTTTTGAGGCCCGCCGTCAAAAGCTCGGGGATGTCTGATTTCACCAGTGTCATTGTCGTGTGTCCTTTCGTGTCGTGTACAAGCTGCCCCCCGCCCCCAATCTTGGGGGAGGGGGCCTCTTACTCCCCTGCCGGGGCCGCCGTCTTTACCTGGCCCAAGACCGCGTCCACCTTGCGCTCGATGGCGTCTATCTGCGCCTGCCGCCGGGGCGTGTGGAACAAGGCCTTCGCCAAGGCCGCCAGCAGGTGAACGCCGACGCCCACCGCGATCAGCGTCTGTGGGTCAATGCGCATGGCTTTCTCCCCTCTTATCTTCCTTCTTATCTTCCTTCTTGTCTTCCTTGCTCGCCCGCGTCTGCTCCTCGCGGATCAAGGCGGCAACCCGCGCCGGGTCCACGCCCAGGCGCTTTGATAGGAACGTATGTTCGTCCTGTGTGAAGCCGTATGCCGCCTGCCATTCCCTGGCCGTGACCTCCCCGAACGAGACTACGGGCGGCTGCGCTTCCAGGAAGCGGCGGAAGACCTGTGCGACCGGCTCCGCACCCTCCGAGAGCGTCACCGACGCTTCCCCGTCCGCCGCCAGCAGTGCGCGGGCAGAGGCCTCCGAGGCGGGCACGAGCCGTCCCTGCGCCTTGAACGATGCGATCTGCGCGTCCACATCCCGCCGCATCAACTCGGCTTTGAGGCGCACGATCTCGGCCTCCCCCACGCTCATCCGTGCGGCCTCGCTCATCCGTGCGGCCTCGCTCATCAGCACGGCTCCGGCGACGCGCGGCTTCAGGACGAGCGACACCTCCCGCAAGGCCAGCGGGGTGCGCTGAAGCCCGACGGACAGTTTCGCCGCCCCACGCCGCCGCAGAAAGGCCGCCAGGTCATCCGGGAATGCCAGGGTGCCGAAGAGCGCCGCTCCTTCCCGCCAGACGCGCTTGACATGCCCCAGCGGGTCCAGGGGCGAGTCCACATGCTCCACCTTGACGGGGACGGCGGGCGCATCGGCGGCGAACTGCGCGACGATCTCGTCCAGGTCCTCTTCCGTCAGCCTCAGCCCTTTGTCCGGATAGTCGCCGGCCTCCAGCAGCCGCGCGACCCGCTCGGAGCGCCGCTCCTCCGCCCCGGCGCTTTCGCCCTCTTCCTCGGAGAATGTGAGTTGGGCGGACGCGTCCAGAGTGATCGCGGCCTCACTCTCCGCCTTATTCTCGCTCATTTCGGCCATAGTTAGTCTCCTTTCCGATCCTTATCCTCTCCCCGGTGCAAGCACCGACCCTCCCCTCGGAGGGAAGGGGGTGTCAAAGGGG
>JANLUQ010000311.1:0-4538 GCA_031363565.1 Armatimonadota bacterium
CGTTTACGGCGGGTCGTTGTGCGGCGGGTCGTTGTGCGGCGGGTCGTTGTGCGGCGGGTCGTTGTGCGGCGGGTCGTTGTGCGGCGGGTCGTTGTGCGGCGGGTCGTTGTGCGGCGGGTCGTTGTGCGGCGGGTCGTTGTACGGCGGGTCGTTTACGGCGGGTGCGTAACATCAGTAACGTAACTTGATTCTGCTTTGGATGCTGGCGAACTCTAGAAGACCCTCCAAATCGCGGGTCTTCAAGCTGCTTTTCGATTTGAATTCCGCCGTACTTTCCGGGAAGCCGGTCGACCAGTTGAGTGCCCGGCAGATCCGCGCCTTCGGCGCGATCTTCACGGCATAGCCGCAGAGGTAGACGGCGACATCGTAGCTTCTCCGGGTGCGAGGCAATTTCGCGGCGTGCAGATATTCGTGTGCCATGCCGCGGAGATCGGTGATCGCTATCATTGGTGGGGCCTCCTGCCCCTTGGGTGCCTTCCGTGGCTGAGGTTTGCCGCTGCTACTTCGCGTCCTCACGGGTGAACAGATAGTTCTTGCCGGTGATGTTTCCCGCCGCATCGAAATCATATACGAGTGGGATGCCGGTCGGGATGTTCAGCTCCAGCACCTGCTCGCGGGTCAAGTGGTCTAGTTCCATGACGATGGAGCGGAGCGAGTTGCCGTGGGCGACGACCAGGACATTCAAACCAGCCTGGATGTCGGGCAGGATATGCGCGTTGAAGTAGGGCAGGGTGCGGGCGGCGGTGTCCTTCAAAGACTCGCCCTTGTCGCCGGGCGGGGGCACATCGTAAGAGCGGCGCCAGATTTTGACCTGGGCGTCCCCGTACTGGGCTGCTGTCTCAGCCTTGTTCATCCCTTGCAGGTCGCCGTAGTGACGCTCGTTCAAAGCCTGGTCGCGCTCGGTGGGCAGATCATTCGGTTTGCCGGCGGCCTCGAGGGCGATCTTGGAGGTATTAATGGCGCGCTGCAAGACGCTGGTGTAGACCTTATCAATGGGTAGGTCGTGCAGGTGCTCGCCCGCGATGCGCGCTTCGCCCTCGCCGCGCGGGGTCAGCGGCACGTCTACCCAGCCGGTGAAGCGGTTTTCGAGGTTCCACTGCGACTCGCCGTGTCGTACTAAGATCAGGTTGGGCATGTTCGGGGCCAGACTCCTTGGGTTATATCTCTTCGGGCAGTATACCCCAGACATAAGAAAAGGCCGCAGGGAACTCTCCCTGCGGCCTGAACGGGCAGTGCTCAGACGCCGGTCTGCTGGCGGGCGATCTTGCCGACCACGGGCAGCTCATACCACTCGCCTCGGTTGGCGGCCAGTCCGGCGATCACGGCGAAGACGATGCCCGCGACCCAGATGAGTGGGGCAGCGACGGCGAGAATGATGGTGATGCCCAGCACGAACATGCCGATGTTCAGGGCGAGCTGGAAGAACAGCGCCTGCATGGCATGGTAGGCGACGAACTTCGACTGGTCTTTCTTAATCAGCCAAATGACCAGTGGGCCGACGAAACCGGTGACGATGCCCAGCAGGTGGGCCAGCATCGCCATCGTTTTGTCGTCCTGGGAGATGCCCAAGGCGTTGTAGGGCGGGCTGCTGCTTTCAGGGGTTGGTATGCTCATTCGATGTCACTCCTTTAACTCTACAGAACTTCAGAAAAGCGACTTGCACGAACTGGCTATGGGAACTGGCCTGACTCCACCTCCTCTCGGTAGGCATTCAAGGCGCGCGCGATCTCCGCGCCCACCTGGGCGTACTGACGAACGTGACGGAGCGGCGGGCGGTCTGGGCGCAGGCCGATCAGGTCGGACGTCACCAGTACCTGGCCGTCGCACCCCGCTCCCGCGCCGATCCCCACCGTCGGGATCAGGAGCGCCTGCGTGATCTGGGCGGCCAAAGCGTCCGGGATCAGCTCGAGGACGACGGCGAAGGCGCCCGCCTCCTGCACTGCCTGGGCATCTGCCATGACCTGCTGCGCCCCCGCCTCGTCCTTGCCCTGCTTCCGCAGGCCGATCTGGTGGACGCTCTGGGGCGTGAACCCGATGTGGGCCATCACGGGGATGCCCGCCTGGACCAGCCGGCGGATCGTCGGGGCGGCGGCGACGCCTCCTTCTAGCTTCACCGCCTCGGCCTCGCTTTCCTGCATCAATCGGCCCGCATTGCGGACGGCCTCGTCGGCGTTCACCTGGTAAGAGAGAAACGGCATGTCCGCGAGCAGCAATGCGCGCCGCGTCCCGCGCCGGACGGCCTTGACATGATGCAGCATGATCTCCATGGTGACGGGCAGGGTGGTGTCGCAGCCCAGTTCCTCCATGCCCAGCGAGTCGCCGACGAGGGTGATGTCCACGCCGGCCCCGTCTACCAAGAGTGCCGTCGGGTAGTCGTAGGCGGTCAGGACTGTGATCTTCCGTCCGCGCTTCTTCTTCTGCGCCAGGCTCGCCAGGGTCACTTTATCTGTGATGTTGGGATATGTGCTCATGTTGCTATTCTGTTGGTCTAGAGTATCGGTGTGTAAAACTACCAGAGGCGGGTGATGCCGTCGGCGTCCATCACAGGGTCTGCCGAGACAAGGGCGATGCCCTCGACAAGGCTCTGCGCGACCAGCATTCGGTCGAACGGGCCTCGGTGGTGGAATGGCAGCGCGGAGGCGCGGACGACATGTGCCAAAGTGATGGGCAGGAGTTGAAGCGATAGGAGACGGATCTGGTCGGTAAAAAGGACATCAACCGGCTTTGCCACCGTGAGCTTGCCGGAGCTGATCAACCTCCGGTCGCCAAAGGCGTACCATAGGATGCTGTGCGTGTCTAGTAGTAGGCGCATCACATATAATCCTTGAAGTCTTCCCGCGGCGCATCAAAATCATCGGCCATTATAGATCAGATCGTCTTTCGCATTGCCGAAGTGCGAGACAGGCTTCTCCTCCGGCAGCAAGATGAGCTTGGCGACGGGCGTGACGCCGCGCAGAATGATGACTTTCTCGCCCCGGCTGACCTGCTCCACGAGGTGGGCGAGCTGGCTACCGGCATCTTCGAGTACGACTTGAGACACGACTGGCCTCCTGGAGATGAGTATACCCGCGCTGCTAAGATAGGAGCAAGATAGGAGCAAGATAGGAGGATGAGGAGGATAGGCAGCAAGAAGGGGCACGCATGAGCGCACCCCTTGTTCTAACGGGCAGGTTATTCCAGCGTGCAGGAAGCCAGCCGACGGCTCAGGCCTCGTGCATCCGCCCCAGCGCCAACTCCGCCGGGCGGAGCGTCTGCCGCAGGGGCTGTCCTTGCGGGCGGCAGTTCGCGAGATGCGCCTCCAATGTTTTCACCAGGTCCGCCGCCGCCGCTCCGACTTCGAACCGGGTCTGGAAACAGCAGCGCGCCCGCCCCCGCATCCTTTGGGTTTCGATGGGCGTCAGGGCCAGCCACTGACGCAGCAGCCGGGAAATCCCCATTTTAGTATCCTCCGCGACAAGGCCTGCTCCGTCCTGGATGATCTCGCGCCAGATGTTGACCTTGTCGGAGATCAAGACCGGCAGGCCACAGGCCAGCGCCTCAGCCACCGCGATCCCGAAGTTTTCCTGGTGCGAAGGCAGTACGAAGGCATCGGCGGCGTGGAACGCCCCCCACTTATCATCACCGGACAGCATTCCCGGCCAGGTGATGCGGTCCGTGATGCCCAGGGCCTCCCCCTGCCGCTCCAGTTCCCGCTGCCAGGCGCCCCCATTCGGCCCGGCCATGACCAGGTGCAGATTCGGGTCGCCGGCAAATGCCTCGGCGAAGGCTTGAAGCAGCAGGTCGCAGCCCTTCTTAGGATGGATACGGCCCAGGAAGAGCAGCAGCTTCCGGCCTTCGAGGGCGGGGTAGGCCCCGAAAAACCGGCGGCGCAGCGCGGATGGACTGCCGGGTGGGGAGGATGTGCCGTAGCCCAAAACTTGTTCGTGGCACTTGTAGCCTGGAAACGACTGTCGGGCCAGGCGGCACTCTTCCTCGCTGGTAAACAGGACCGCCCGCGCATCGCGGAGCACGCGGCGCTCGGCCCAGGGCCAGTAGAGGCATTTCTTGAGGTGCTTGAGCGGGTAGGCGTGCTTGAACCAGGGGTCGAGCATCCCATGCGTATAGACGAAATAGGGAGTTTCTGACCCGCGCAGCGCCTGCCAGGCGCCGAAGCTGCTGTGCTGCCACAAGCCGTGGATGATCACCACGTCGTAGTGGGCGGCGTTGACCCGCAGCCAGGGGGCAAGATGTGGCGAGTAGGAATACTTGGCTCGGGACGGCCCGACTGCATGGACCGGGACCGGAAAGTCGGCCACCCAAGGGGCGTCGGGGTCGTCGAGGCTGACCACTTCGGTGGTGTGTCCTAGACGGGTCAGCGTGGGCGTGATCTGGAGGATACCCTCGACCGGCCCCCCGCACCTGGGGTCAACACTGGAAATAATGCGTAAAATCCTCATACTGCTTACCTGCCCATCCCTGCGATGTCTACTGCTTTCTACAGTGCGCGCCTTCCTATATAGTGCGCGTTACTGCTTTTCGATGCGAGATGATCTTGACTC
>JANLUQ010000335.1:0-12895 GCA_031363565.1 Armatimonadota bacterium
CGGGCGACACGAACTCACCATCACTCACCACCGGCAGGCGGACACCGTCGAACTCCGCCGTGCCCGACGGGCGCAGCAAGGTCACGGCGACGCCGTACCGGCCCAAGAAGCCGGTGTAGTCGTCGCTGGAGACGTACCCGGCCTGGGCGGTTTGCCGTAGGGGCTGGCCCAGGCGCTTCCAAACGCCCGACTTGGGCAGGTACAGGAAAAAGGCGACGAGCAGGGCGACGGTGACGAACAGGGCCGTGGCGGCGGGGTAGAGCGCCCCGGCCTGCGTGCCGCCCAGGGCGTAAAACAGGCCGACGAAGATCAGGCCAAGGCCGGTCAAAGCAGGCCAGCCGTGGCCCGGCAGGACATGGGTTTCGAGCAGCAGCAGGGCGCAGCCGCCCAGGAACAGCAGGACGCCGACCCAGGTGGCCGCGCCGACGGTGATATAGGCGGCGAAGATGAGCGCGACCAGGACGCCGCCCGCGATACCGGCAAGGCCCCAGGTGTGCAGCGTCAGCACCTCGGCCAGCACGAGGGCCAGGCCCAGCGCGAGCAGCAGGATCGTTGCCCAGGGCTGGGTGATCCATAAGGCGGCGGCCTGCCAGGCGGAGAGTTCCACGACCGAGAGCTGTGCCCCGACCACGCCCGGCCCCATCTTGGCGAGGATGTCGGTCGGGTAGGTGGCGACCAGGTCCGCGTAGCCTGCCCCCTGCGCCTGCCCGGTCGTCAGTGTCAGGCTATCGCCGGACTTGACGCCTAGCGCGGGCAGGTCCGAGTCGGCGGACACGAAGGCGGCGGCGACGGCGGGGTTGCGGTGATTCGCATCCGCCGCCGCCCGGAACTCGGACTTCGCGCCGGTGGGCGCATCCCCGAGTGAAGCGCCGGGCGAGAGGGCGAGGGTCTTGCAGGCGACGGCGATGAGGCTCCCCGGCCCTGTTGCGTGGTCGTGCACGAAGGCCGCGATGGGGAACGCCGATTGATGGTCAAGGATGGCCTGCTTGATGTCTCCCGCCGCTGCGGGCGAGCCGCCGGTCGTGTCTAGGTCCAGGATCACGCCCGCCGCACCCTGCTGATAGGCCGTGTCGAGCTGCCGCCGGACGAATGTCGCCGTGCCGGGCCAGATGGTACCATGGATATTGATCACGACCACGCGGGGCGGGTCGGCACGTCCTGCTGAAGCGGCCAGCAGCAGCAGGAAGATAAAGAGGACACTAAGGCGTTTCATGGTGCTTTGTTTCATGCAGCTCCGCATAGATCGGGTTGGGGAAGGGGGCGTCATAGGGCGCATCCCCGTCTAGCCCCAGCGCAAAATAGAGCGTCGCGAACTGGCCGTGCTTGTAGATGCAGTTCTGGATCATGTGGCAGACGAAGTCGCGGACGTTCATTTCGTATCCGTTAAATTGATGACGCGCCTCGGCGAACTGCATAGGGGTCAAGCCTAGAATCAAAGTCCGCCACCGCTCGGTCTCTTCAGCCAGCGCGTCGCAGAGCGCAGCGGTGTCGGTAGGCGGCTCGGGCACAAGCGGGTGCTTCCGGGCGTCCAGCTCGGCAAGGTGCTGACGATCGCAGATCAGCCACTGCCAGGCATGGGTCGCGAGAATACGCGCCGTCGGCGCGGGCGAGGCCGGAGTCCAATCCCATTGGGCTGGCGTGAGCTGCCGCAGGCGGTAGGTCATGCCCTGCAAATGCCCGCAGAGCAGGTCGGCATAAGCCTCATTCTCGTTTTGCAGTCGTCCATAGGTGCGCTGCGACGAGCCGTTTGGGTCTTGTCCAAAGCCTTCCTCCATGACAGTTTCATCCTTTCCGTCGTTCGTCTGCATGGAAGAGCGATGTATGCTCGTGGTGCAGGTGATGGCCTAGCCCAGAGTGGGCGCGGTGCGCCAGCGCGTGCGTCCAGAGGATGACGCCCGCGCTGACCTGTGACAGCAGGGCGCTCCAGTGCAGCCGCAGGCGCATCGCGAGACTCAGCCGCCGCTCGGCACGGAACGCCTCCACCTGCGGCGCGAACTCGCGCCAGATGTCCAGGACCGGCTCGCGCGGCGGCAGGCAGTGCAGCCGCGACAGAGTCCGCTCCAGCCCGATCATCTCCGCCGCCGCGTCCGGCTCCCGTGCCAGGAACGCCTGCATCTCGTCGCGCGCCACCGGGTCCAGCGCATCTTCCAGATAGTCGGAATAGCGCGCGCGCGCTTCGTCGCGTGTCACGATGGATCACCCTCTTTCGCCTGTTCCATTTTCGCCTGTTTTTCCTGTCGCTCCTGGTCCAGTTCCGGGCTGACCAGGGCCAAAAACGGCTGGAACTTGGTCCTAAATGCCAGCCGCGCCCGGTGCAGCTTGGACTTGACATTGACCAGGCTCAAGTCGGTGATCTCGGCGACCTCCTCATAAGACAGGCCTTGCAGGTCGCGCAGCGTGATCAAGAGGCGCTGCTCGGGCGTCAGCTCGGCTAAAACCCGGTCCACGATTCGCTGCAGCTCGCGCACCTCCACGATGCGGGCGACATCGGCGGCAGGGTCGCCCGGCTCCGGGATATAGCCCAGCGTCTCCGGCTCCTCATCGAGCGACCCTTCCTCGATCCCCGCCCGCAGCTTGGCATCCCGTAAATGGTTCAGGCAGACATTACGCGCGATGGTCAGCAGCCAGGTCCGAAACTTGGCGTCTCCCTTGAACGACGGCAGGGCGCGCAGGGCGCGCAGGAAGACCTCCTGCGTCAGATCATAAGCGTCCTCGCCGTTGACCATCCGGTAGACCAGGCTGAAGACCGGGGTCTGGTACTTACGGAACAGGACCTCGAAGATCGCCGGGTCTGCCGTCGCCCGGAACTGACGGACGAGGGCGAGGTCGGGATCTAGGCGCGGCAGGCCCGCCAGCGCGTGGGTCCAGCTTGGGCGGAGGTCGGTCAGCGTCATCGGTCATCAATTCTTTCCCTATTACTAGTGAGACACGGCACCGGTGGAAAAGTTGCATCGGGTATAATAGATGCCTATGGCAATGAACACCGAAAACACGGTCCGGCGCAGCATGCAGGCCGGCACCCTAGCCCTGCCGATGGCCGACGAGAATGTCGTGATGCGACGGGCGAAGGCCGACCGGGCGCGCGTCCTGATGCTCGACCCGGAGATGGCGGCTTTCCGCGTCGGTGTCCACGTCGGCGACGTGGTCACGCATGTCAACGGCCAGCCCGTTCTGGACATTGTGGACTTCGCCTTCCTGTCGGC
Source organism: Armatimonadota bacterium (assembly GCA_031363565.1). Lineage (GTDB taxonomy): Bacteria > Armatimonadota > Armatimonadia > Armatimonadales > Capsulimonadaceae > JANXMY01. Next base: position 3,204 of record JANLUQ010000335.1, read on the forward strand.
GGGCGAGCACACCGCGCTGGACGTGGACCGCGCGGACGTCGGCCCGCTCCACTTCGAGATCGACAAAGAATATGATGAAGACCTGGGTATCGAGTTCGGCGACGACCTCTTTGACCGCGTCCACATCTGCAAGAACAAGTGCGTCTTCTGCTTCCTATACCAGCAGCCGAAGGGCCTGCGGCCCTCCCTCTACATCAAGGACGACGATTACCGGCTCTCGTTCCTGCATGGCAACTATCTGACCCTGACCAATATGGGCGAGGACGAGTTCCAGCGGGTGATAGACCAGAAACTCTCGCCCCTGTTCGTCTCAGTCCATGCCACCGACCCCGAGGTGCGCGGGCGGATGCTGGGGCGCAAGGGGCCGGAAGCGATCCTCCCCCGGCTTCAAATGCTGGCCGATGCCAAGATCCAGGTACATGGGCAAGTCGTCCTATGCCCCGGCTACAATGACGGCCCAGTCCTCGAACAAACGGTGCGCGATCTGGCTGCGCTGCACCCCGAAGCGCGCGGGACCTATGGCGGCGTCCTATCCGTCGCTGTCGTCCCCGTCGGCCTGACGCAGTTCCGGGACCGGCTGGCCGCCCTGAAGACCTGCACGCCTGCCTTTGCCAATGCCTTGGTTCAGGAGGCCGAAGGGTGGCGGCGCGGCTTCCGTAAGGCACTCGGGACTAACTTCGCCTTCCTCAGCGATGAGCTTTACCTCAGCGCCGGTGTGACTGTTCCGCCCGCGCGACAGTACGAGGGTTTCCCCCAATTAGAAGACGGCGTCGGCCTGGTGCGTTTGTTTGAAGACGACGTGCAGAAAGTCGCCCGCCGCCTGCCGGCCCGGCTTGCCGCGCCGCGCTCCGCCACACTGGTCACGGGCGAATTGGCCGCACCTTTCGTCGGGACGCTGGCCGATACCCTCAACCGGGTCGAGAACCTGAGCGTCAATGTCTGCGCCGTTCACAACACGTTTTTCGAGGGCAACATCAGCGTCGCGGGTCTGCTGACCGGCCATGACATCGCCGAGGCCCTGAACAAGATGGGCAGGGCGGTCGGCGAGCGCGTCGTCTTGCCCTCCATCATGCTGCGCGACCCAGATCGGGACGTATTCCTGGACGACATGACCCTGTCCGAGTTTGAGCAGGCCGTGGGCCGCGAGGTCTGCATCGTGGAGCGGATGCCGTCGGCGGCGGCGAAGGCGATCTTGAACTAGGCCGCGACTTCCGTCCGCGCTTCGCGGCTGCGCTCCGCCTGCTGTTCTTCGGCGATTTCCTTCATGTTCTCCAATATCTCGTAGGCGTCTATGATGCCAAGATCGTCGGGGTGATCATCCACCCACTGGTCCAGTTCATGCGTTGCGTGAATGACTTCGGCCATCGTTGTAGCGCGCATCGCCTGGTGCGCGATGCGGCATCGCTCCCCGTCTTTGGCATAATTCATCAGATGACTTCCTTCAGCGCAGAGCGCAGGTTTGCCCTGATGCTCTCGTGATGTAGCTCAAACGCAGAGCGAGGGGAAGAACTCAAAGACACCTACTGTGGGATTGCTTGTTACCAAACTTCTCGAAAAGGGCTAAAGGTCTTCCGCAAACGACGCATAGTTTTTCATGTATGCGTTGCTCCTTCAAAGCGCGTTCAGTCTCTTCCCACTTTGCTCTGATCTGTTTTTCTCTCAACAGGCGGGCTTCATTTTCTTCCTTTAGTTTTTGTTGTTTTTGCTCTTCCGCCCGTCGTTGCTCGGCCAAACGTGCCTGCACTTCCGCCTTTTGTCTTGCTTCTTCCTGTCTTTTGTTGACTAGGATGTCAAAGTCCACAAAAGTGAGTTGCCCCGTTCCTCCACACACTTGACATTTGTAAGCGATATAGCCATGTCCAGCACACGACCCGCATGTATGGCGTGAGTTTCCGTTACACGCAGTGCAAGTGACGTCTCTGAAATCTTTTGAGATTCGGCCCTCACCATTACAAAGATAGCAGTTCTCAGCTCCGCTGCCATTACATCCACCACATGTGTCTTTGGCTTGACCCTGTACGCAGTCTGGGCAGTTCCTCAACTGGTAGTTCGGGATGTTGGTTGACGATCCTGGTTTAATGGGGTAGCCGCAACTCGGGCAAGATTCAGCAAAGCCACTGATTTGTTTTGCACAGTCAGGACAGGATATTAGCGCCATGCTGCTTACCTCTGATTGGGAACGGCGACCTTGACGTGGCGGTCGGTGATCACGGCGAGTTCGACCTAGGCGACTGCCCCGGCAAGGGGCCGGCGGCTGAACTCCTCCTGCTGGAACTCGGCGATCTCCTGCATGTTTGCCAGCACTTCGTAGGCGTCCAAGATGCCTAGGTCATCAGGATGATCCTCTACCCATTGGTCCATCTCACGGGTCGCCGTTGCGATCTCAGAGAATGTTCTGGCTTTGAGCGCCTGATCCAATATACGCTCACGGCCGGGATGTTCAGCATAGTTCATTAAGGAGCCTCCTTTAACACAGAATTTGCTTCCGAGAAGATTGTGATGAACATGACACGCTGTTTGCTCGGGAGGCGGTTGCCTGCACCGAATAGAAGGTTATGCCTCTGCTTGATCTGCGTGGCGAGGAGGTCGAGGTAGAACTCTAGTTCATCCTCGCGGTGCAGAGCGCCACGCAGCCGTTCTAGCGCTCCTATGTATTTGTTGAACGAATAGGCTGCCTCGACTGGCATGAAGACTGCCTCGTCTATCTGAAGCCCAAGCCTCTTCAGGACTGTGGGGCGGAGCAACCGCTGCGTCTGTTCAACGACGCCTTCCTCCCAGCCGAGGAACGCTTGGTAGTCAGTCATGTTATACCCGGCGGAGAACGAATGCAGTGCCTCATGTATCAGCGTCCGCCAGCGGACAGGTTGGGCGGCTAGGCGCTCGTTCAAGACAATCCGGCAGGTGAACGGCTTGCGGCCCAGAACCCGTGGGTCCTGTGTTAGCTCGACCTCGCCGCTCCACCGTGAGGTCAGCCCCGTCAGTTCGCTGAGAACGTCCACGATGGCGACGAGTTCCTGCTGAACCCGCGCTTCTGCCTCATTCACATCCGTGTCTCCTTCTCCTAATTCGGACCGCCGGCTACTCTATCTTTTCCACCCGCACGTCAACTTTCAGCGCCGTCTCCGACGGGAGGGCGCTCCCCATGGCGGCCCGCACCAGCCCCTTGGTCGGAGGCACATCGGCATAGTCTCGGCCCACCGCGACTTTGATATGGCGATCAGCGACGAGGATGTTATTGGTCGGATCAAAACCCTTCCATGCCTGAGCGTGGGGCAGGTACAACTCGACCCAGGCGTGGGTCGCGCCCGCCCCGTTGGTCCCGCTGTCCTCACCCGCATAGATATAGCCGCTGACGTATCGGGCGGGGACACCGCGCGCGCGCGCGGCGGCCAGCATTAGGTGGGCATAATCCTGGCAGACTCCGCGCCGCCCGGTGATGAAGTCGGCCAGCGGCGTGCTGATATCCGTGGAGCCGGGGACATACTCGAACTGCGTGTAGACTTCGTCCGAGAGCGCCTGCGCGTAGGTCAGGACGCCGGGTTGCGGCTCCGGGCCGCTCCAGGCCCCATAGAGCGGGACGAGGGGGGTGGGGGCAAGGAACTCGGCGAACTGCTCGTGCAGGGCGGGGTCGGCCAGCATTGGCCAGTCCTCGGCCAGCAGGTCCAGATCCTCGAAGGGATTACCGCGCAGGGTTTCCACAGTTGACTCCGCGTGGATGGAGAGGAACTGGTGCGGATCGCCGCGCAGAACAAAATGGTTCACCAGGCCCATCTGGTGAAGCTGGTCATAGCCGAAGACCGAGACCGGCGGGTCGGTCGTGATCGCATACTCGCGGCAGATCTGCTCGCCGGGGACCGTGAGCGGGCGCAGCCTGGCCTCCATGAAGCACTCGCCCAGGAGCGGGGCATCGTATTCGTAGCACGTCGTGTGGGCGATATGAAACTTCATCGGGGCACTTCCAAGCCGTCCAGGATATTCTCGATGACCCGGTCGGCGCTGACGCCCTCGATCTCCGCTTCGGGCCGCAAAAGCAGCCGGTGGCGCAGCGTGGCCGGGGCGATGGCCTTGACGTCATCCGGAATCAGGAAGTCGCGGCCCCGCATGGCGGCCAGCGCCTTGCCGACGCCGAGCAGGGCAATGGAGGCGCGCTGGCTGGCACCCAGCACGAGCTGCCGGTGGTCGCGTGTGGCCGCCACTAGGCGCGTGATATACTGGAACATCGTCTCCTCGACCCGGACCTTCTTGATCAAGGCGCGGCAGCGCTGGATCATCGCGGCATCGGCGACTGGCCGAATGCCGACGGAATAAAGGTCGTTGGCATCGAACCCCTCGTGGTAGCGGCGCAGGACCATCTGTTCCGCTTCGAGCGTCGGGTAGGCGACCAGGATCTTCAGCAGGAACCGGTCGTGCTGAGCCTCGGGCAGCGGGTAGGTCCCCTCGAACTCGATCGGGTTCTGGGTCGCGAACACCATGAATACGGCGGGCAAGTCGTGCGTCTCACCGTCCACCGTCACCCGATGCTCCTGCATGGCTTCCAGCAGGGCCGCCTGCGTCTTGGGTGGGGTCCGGTTGATCTCATCGGCCAGCAGCAGGCCCGTGAACAATGGGCCGGGCTTGAAGACGAACTCCATCGCCTGCTGGTCAAAGATGCGCGTGCCGGTGATGTCCGAGGGCATCAGGTCCGGCGTGAACTGAATTCGCTTGAATTCCCCGGAAATGGCGGCGGCTAGGGGCGCGGACGAGGAGTGTCTTCGCCGTCCCCGGAACTCCTTCGAGCAGGATATGGCCGTCGGCGAACAGCCCGGCCAGGGCATTCTCGATAGTCTCATCCTGGCCGACGACGGCCTTGTGGACTTCGGCCGTGATCGCCTCAGCCACCCGCTGCACCTCGCCGCCCGTCGCCTGGTAAGAAGGGGTCGAGGCGGTCTCGACCGGGGGCGGGGTAAAGAAGTTCACCGAGGGCGTTCCCCAGGAGGGCGGGGCGGGGATGGTCTCGGAAGGGCGCGGGGCGCTTTGCTCCTGCGTCGTCGGCATTTGCGCGGGCTGAGCTTGCGCGGGCTGAGCTTGCGTTTGGGTCTGCGTCGTCTCGTCGGGCATGAAATCTTCAGGCAATGCCGATTTCCTTTCTGATACTTTCCATCTGTCGGGTCAGGTCCAGCAGTTCGGCTTCGGTCACTTTTCCCGCATCCAGCCGCATCTCGCAGGTCGCCAGCAGGCGGCGGAAGCGCTCCCTGTCCACCTGCCCGCGCCGGGCGGCGACCTCGGCCAGCCGCTCCAAATTCACATCCGGCGGCAGAGCCAGTCGCCCGCAGACGTCCCGTAGGAACTGGCGGTACAGAATTTCTAGAGCGGTCCCGGAGGCTTCCGCTCGGCGGTACAGGCTCGCCAGCGAGGCGACATAATCGGCGGACGACCGGGCCATGTCATGCCCGGAAGGGATGGGTGGGCCGAACCGGCCGCCCAGCAGGACCATCAGGCACAGGGCGGCCAGAAAGACCTGGATCAAAGCGAGTTGCAGGGGCCGGCCGAGAGCCTCCCAAACCGAACCGCCCGCATTACTCCCCACGTCGCCGTGGTGGTACTCGTCGAATAGGACTGTCCCGCCCGCCTGGTCGTAATGCGCCAGCAGATCAGCCAGGAAGACGGCGTTCTCGGACCGGGCAAAGCTCTGGTTCGAGAACAGCCCCGCATCGGCAACTGCGATCAGCCGGCCCTTGCCGACGGGGATCTCCAGGGCCAGCGGCCCCGCAGAGTCACCGAAGAGTGCCAGGCCGTCCGGCCGATCCCGGCTGATGCGTGCATCAGCGGCGCTGTGGAGGCTGATTATCCCCCGCGTGTCCACCGTGGGCTGGAGCGGCGTAAACTCGCGCCGCCCGGTGGCGGGTGAGGCCGACTCGACGACCAGGTCCAAGGCGTCCGCAAAGGCGTCTTTCCCGTCGCGAGAAGCGTGGGGACCACCCTGAGCGCCCTTGCCACTCTGACCGCTGGCAAGCCGCGAAGTCAAAAGGATCGCTGTGTGCCCTTTGCCCGAGGCCAGCCACCGGCGCAAGGCGGCGGCGTCACGGGCCGCCAGATGCGTCCGGTCGCCGCTGTTCTGCCCCCCGCCAGTGATGGTCAGCGCCGAGGCCTGGACCTGCGGGTCGATCACCAGCAGCACGCCCGTCTCGGATGGCGAGAGACGGGACCAGTTTTGACGCCAGACCGTCGGCTGGTAACCAAGCCGGGCGGTCCACTCGAACACGCCCTTGCTGCCCGAAGCGCGGTCGTTCGTGATGGAAGGGTCCGGGTTCTCTTCCGCACCGACGGTGTGCCGGGGGGCCGCGCCGCGCCCGCCCAGCAGCAGGCCGCCCACGACGAACAGGGCAAGGAGGAACAGGACGGCGATGAGGTCTCGGGAGCGGCGCATCAGCCCTTCGCTCCCTGAGTCGCCGCCGACCCCGCAGGAGCCGCCGCCTGAGGAGCAGCCAGCAAGGCCTGGTACTGGGCCAGGGCGCGGGCATAATGCGAGGCGTCGGTCAGGCCGAACCCATACCAGACTTGGTCGAACTCGCGCGTCAGCGGCGTCAGTGCCGAATAGATGTCGCCCCGCCCCGCCGCCCGCAGGGCGCGTAGATACTCCCAGTTGGTCTTGGACCGGTCGAAACGCAGGACGCCGCCTGTGTCGAGCGCGACCAGGGACGCCAAATAAACCAGCCGGAAGGCGCGGCGGTAGTCGCCGCTCTTTGCCTGCTGCTCGGCCAGTCCGAGCAGGCTCTCATTGTCGCGCGCTTCGACCAGCACGGCTTCTTCCTCGTCGAGCGCCAGCGGCTTGGAACGGGCGGAGCGCCGCCCGATGGCCTGCACGATGACGGCGACGAGGACCGCGAATGCGCCCGCCGCGATGACGATCAAGATGCCCAGGATGATGTTGGGGTTGACGTTCGGCAGGTTCAGGTTGGGCGAGGATGGCTGCCGAGACGAAAAAATGCGGTCCAGCCAGGCCGCGATCCGTTCGGCCAGTGAGGGCGGCGGAGGCAGCTCGGAGCCGAACTCGGGCTGGGACAGCACGGTACGGGCAGCCCGCCTCGCGGCGGCAGGATCGGGGACCACGCCGGAATGCAGGTGGGTCTGGGCCGCCCGCAAGGTCCCGATCTGTTCGCCGACGGCAGCCAACGCGTCTGCCTTCGCATCCCGGTTCTTTACCGCCTCAGCCGATTGGATAGCGGCAATCAGGCGCGATGTGTCCACAGGCATCGGCGCGCTGCCGGGCAGCTCTACACTGCGGATCGACCCCAAAGTCTGCTGGGCAAGAAGGGAAGGCGCTTCGCCAGGTTGCACCTCGTCCGCACTGATTGCCTGTGCCTGACTGACCAGGGCCACCTGCACCTGGGCGAGAGCGTCGTCGTACTCCTGGGGCGTAGCCGCCGTCACCCGCAAGGCCAGGCCAATGAAGAGAAGGACGAGTGCGGGTCGCAAGAAACGAATCAACGCGGCGGCCCTCCATAAACCGGCGGCGGCACGGGCGGCGGTACGCCCGGCCGGGCCGAGCCATACACCGGCGGCATCCCTGGTCGGATCGGGCCATAGACGGGCGCGGGCGGCAGGAAAGGGCCGAGCGCGGTCAGTGGCGGATAGCACAGCTCCTCGGCCAGCATCTCGACATCGAAGCCTTCCTTGCGGACTCTCAGGTCATAATACAAGACTGTTGTCACGCACACAAGGAACGGGATTAAAACAAGGTGGGCCAGGCCGCTCGTGATCAGCGTCACGACCTGCTGCTCCGCCGTCCGCCCCACGGCTGAGGCGCCCCCGAACAGGGTCTGCGCGCCGGGCGCGATGTGCAGGACATTGTCCACTAGGTAGGAAAGCGGAAAAGTCACGCCCAGACCGATGACCCAGGCGATGACCGCCAGCAGAATCAGGCAGTTGAAGACCCGCCCGCCGTACCCTTTGACCAGCCCGCTCGACCGGCCTAACGTTTTGCCCAGCCCTTTCCCCTCGACCATGGCGGCGTGGAGGACGAAAAAGAACTGCGTGGCCACCACGAACCAGGGTACGATGCAGAGGAACAAGCTGAGCATCAGGGTCAGAGCAGTCAGCGCCAGGGCCGCCAGGAGGACTGGCAGACGGCGCAGCCAGACGCGGTAGACGGACCACAGCGTCGTGTCCTGCTCCAGATACCGCCCCGCGCCGGCCGCGACCAGGGGCGCGACGGCCAGCAGGAACAGTGGCAGGAACAGCGTCAGCTTCGTCACAAGCACCACCAGCCAGATCCAGAACCCATCCGAGTTCGCCGTGATGCCGCATAGGTCGAAGATCACCGGCAGAAGGCGTGGGCTGATGGACGCCAGTCCGATGTCGAGCGGAACGACGGTGATGGCCGTGACCAGCAGCAGAAACACGAAGTTCCGCTTGTATAGGTCGAACCCCTCGTCAAAGATGTCGCCCAGCCCAAGGGGCCGGAGCCGCTGCCCGTTCATGCTCGACTCTAGCCTTTTTTCGCGACTTTAACGAGCGCAGGGCGAATCACCCGGTCGTGGAGCGTGTAGCCCTTGCGAAGCTCGCCCGTCACCGTCTCGTCCGGCTCCTCGCTCTCCTCGTCGAGCATGACTGCCTCGTGTACCTCGGCATTGAACGCCTCGCCGACTGCAGGGATGGGCTGTACCCCCTGCTTGCCCAAAGTGTCTGCGAACTTGCGGAGGATGGCGCTGACGCCGCCGATCAGCTGCTCGTAGCTCTCGGTCTTGCGGGCGGCATCAAGCGCGAGGTCGAAGTCGTCGAGGACGGGCAGCAGCTCCTTGATCAGCCGCTCATTAGCGTCCCGGATGATTCGGATGCGCTCCTCCTCGCCGCGCCGCCGGAAGTTCTGCAAGTCCGCCATCGCGCGCAAATAGTTGTCGTTGGCCTGCTTCGCCTTGTCTTTCAGCTCCTCGATCTCCTTTGAGCTGACCGCCGGCCCGGTGGCCTCCAGTGTTATGGGGGCAGGCGTGGCGCCGCCCGAGGGAAGCGCGGCCTGAGCAGGGACTAGCGTAGACTCCACGGGGGCGTCTAGGTCAATCGGCTTGCGCTCGCGCATGTCGTCATCATCGTCCATGTCGTCGCTGATGCCGGGGATGGCATTCGCGGCCTCGAAGGAATTATCTCGCGTGGGATCGTCTTGTTCAGCCATGAGAATAGAAAAGTGCTCCTTGATTCAGAAGTAAAGGGGAAACGATTGCCGCCTCTTTCGCCGGGCGCCTCTCACATTCCTGCGTCATTATACCTGATACCTGACGGGAGGGGTTCTTAACTCTTTAGGAAAAAAGTAGCGACGGGGGTTGACAACATTATCGGGCTTAGGATATACTATGGTTGCATTCGGGGAAACGCAAACTATCTGCGGGCGAGTGGTGTAATGGTAGCCACGCCAGCCTTAGGAGCTGGTGCCGCAAGGCGTAGGAGTTCGAGTCTCCTCTTGCCCATTTTCCTCTCACTCCTCACCATTGCGGGTGTAATTCAGTGGTAGAATGTCTCGTTGCCAACGAGAATGTCGCCAGTTCGAGCCTGGTCGCCCGCTCTTGAAACACAAGCAGCCGCCTCATCTGAGGCGGCTGTTTTGCTTTGTCCTTCCCCATACGCTAGATGGTGCCCTTGATGAACAGTACGTCCAGGCCGACCCGCTTCCAGACGAAACCGTGCTGGCGGGATAGGCCCTCCGCCCAGGTGGCGACGGC
>JANLUQ010000386.1:0-2524 GCA_031363565.1 Armatimonadota bacterium
GCGCGATGTCGGTGGTCAGCGGGCCGAGTGTGTAGAACGGGGCCTCCTTGCACCACTCGAGCTGCTTTTCCATGTTCTCTTTGATCAGGTGCATGGGGATGTGGCCCGGCCCCTCGTTCATCACCTGGACGCCATGCGACCAGGCGATCTGGTTCAGCTCGCCCTGCGTCTTCAATTCGGCGAACTGCGCCTCATCGTTGGCGTCGTAGATCGAGCCGGGGCGCAGGCCGTCTCCCAAGGAGAACGAGACGTCATACGCCTGCATGATCTCGCAGATCTCGTGGAAGTGGGTGTAGAGAAAGCTCTCCTCGTGGTGCGACAGGCACCACTTCGCCATGATCGAACCGCCGCGCGAGACGATGCCAGTCATGCGTTTTGCAGTCATGGGGACATAGCGCAGCAGGACGCCCGCGTGGACGGTGAAATAGTCTACGCCCTGCTCGGCCTGCTCGATCAAGGTGTCTCGGTAGACCTCCCAGGTCAGCTCCTCCGCCTTGCCGCCGACCTTCTCGAGCGCCTGGTAGATGGGGACGGTGCCGATAGGCACGGGCGAGTTCCGCAGTATCCACTCGCGGGTCTCGTGGATGTTCTTGCCCGTGGATAGGTCCATGACCGTGTCCGCGCCCCACAGGGTGGCCCAGGTCATCTTGTGGACTTCTTCCTCGATGGAGGACGACACGGCAGAGTTGCCGATGTTGGCATTGATCTTGACCAGGAAGTTGCGACCGATGATCATCGGCTCGCACTCGGGGTGGTTGATATTGATGGGGATGATGGCCCGCCCGCGCGCGATCTCCGACCGGACAAACTCGGGCGTGATGACCTCGGGAATGGATGCGCCGTAGGACTGACCGGGATGCTGGCCGACCGACTGCGACCGGTCGCGGCCCTGATTCTCGCGCAGGGCGATGTACTCCATCTCGGGCGTGATGATGCCGGCCCGCGCCTGCTGCATCTGCGTCACCGGCCCGGTCCCACGCCAGGCCAGCCGCTTGGGCGGCAGGGGCAGAGTCGGGTCGGAGTGGCCCGTGACGGGCTTGTAGGTGGCCTCGGTCTGCGTGTAGGTGACGCCCTCCCGGCCCCGAATCCATGGCTCTCGCAGGGGCTGAAGACCTTGCCGGATGTCAATGCGCGCGTCGGGGTCGGTGTATGGGCCGGAAGTGTCATAGACGCGGAGGGGGGCGTTCGATTCCAGCACGCCGGTCATCTGGTCGCGCGTCGGCGACAGCGAGATCTCCCGGTGCGGGACGCGAACGTCCGGGTGCAGCGTCCCCGCCGTGTAAACCTTACGCGAGGCGGGGAAACGGTATTCTTCTCCCGCGCCGTCCGGGGTCCTGCCCTGGTCCAGCCGACCATTCGTTTTCGCAGTTTCCACCGCCGCTTCGAGCGTGCCGTTGCCGTTCTGGGTTGCCGATGCCATGTGTTGCTTCTCTTTCTACAAACTGCCCCCTGGCCCCCAATTCTGGGGGGACAAGAGGGATCCATTTTCTCATTTCTCAGGCTCCCCCATTATTGGGGGCTAGGGGGTCACATGAAAAGGCCGCCGCTCCATGGAAACACGGAACGGCGGCCTGTGCAGGGTTCTTGAACCAAACCGCCCACGCCTCACGCCCGCTTCCCTCCGCCGGCATGACCCGGATCAGGTTGATTGGGGTTGGCGCACGATACGCGCCTCTCAGCCGGGACACAGCCCGGCACCCCCAGCGGCCACACAAAGTTGTCTACCTGTATTATAGTCGGTCCGCGCGGGTCTGTCAAGCCAGACGCAAAAAAGCACCCGTTGGAGGGCGCTCTTGCTACATCTGCTTTTTCCTACATCGGCTTCTTTCTGGCCCGGCGAGCGTCAATCAGTTTGTCGTATTCCGCGTGGGAGCCGACCCAATGCCGGACGAGGAGGTCAGGCTCAGGTCTCGTCGCGAGTGCGCGATATTCTAGCTCCGTGCGGACCGACCAAAGGCTCTTGTTTTTCGTGATCTCGCTCTCTTTAAACTGCAAGCCTAACCGAAATGGGTCTGCCTTCCAGAGACGATACGCTTTCAAGGCGTCCCGCCGCGCGTCGGCGGGCAGGGCGCGGTAGCACTTTCAGAACTCCCCAGTAATGCGGGAACGCATAATCAGGCGTTGACCGGAGTGGTACGACCAGCATGGTACTCCTCCATCGCCTCATCGAACAGATCTTCCAGCACATCTTTGGAGGAGGCAAACTGTTCCTCCCATTGTTTTGTGTCCCGGATATTCTCCAGGAGCAGCGTCGCCAGAAAATCCTGTTCGCTCTCCGATAACCCCGTTATTTCCTGGATTGCTCGCTCCATCAGCACCGTCATGGCTTATGCCCCCCACCCGGACGGAGTCCGGCGCTCCCATCGACCTTGCAAAGTTGCCTAAGTGTGTTATGGTCGGTCCGCGCGGGGCTGTCACGGGCGGGGCGGAGAAGGTTTATACAGGCCGGGGTGGCCTCGGCGCAGAGGTAGGCGGAGCCCACGCCCCTGTCGGTCTTGGACAGGCGCATCCCGAGGCCTGTGTA
>JANLUQ010000426.1:0-1759 GCA_031363565.1 Armatimonadota bacterium
CACGGTCGCCGCCATCGTGCTGAACCTGACTGGGGAAGCGCGCGACTACCGGGTGTGGGTCTCGGGCAAGGCGGTGACGGTGAGCAGCCCGGCACATTCCATCGAGACGGTGGTGCTGAGGGGGTAAGACTACGCCCCGCCCTCCTCGCGCGTCCTCTTCCCCAGCCGGCAGAACAGCAGGCCCAGGAGCACGAACAGGGTCAACGGGACGTTCTGGATCAGCTCATAGGCCATACGCTGGTGCGCGAAGCCGCCCGGCAGGGCATCGTCGGGCCGGCCGGACGTGCCGAACCAGCCGATGCCGAAGCCTGGCCAGATCAGCCCCACGGTCGCCAGCAAGGCCCACATCGTGGTCAGCCCGCCGCAGACCCAGGCGCCCGCCATCCCGCCGAGAACGCGGTACGGGCGGCGCACATTGGCCTGGACGTAGCGCAGCCGGAGGAAGGCGGGGAAGATGGCGAGGTAGGCGAGTGTCTCAGTCGAGATCGCCAGCGCAATGGCGGCGGAAAAATACTGCTCCGCGCTGCCGTGCGAGAACCGGAACGCCAGCAGCATGGTCAGCGTTGAGACCGCCCCGGAGATAAGGTTGACCGTCAGCGGCGTCCCGAAGCGGGCAGAGAACCGGCCCAAAGCGCGCGGCCCGGCCCCGTCGTAGGCAGCCACGGCAAGAATGCGGTCGGCCCCCATCAGCCACGCACTCCCGCTCGAGAGCGTCGCCAGCAGAAAGGCCAGCATAGCGCCTTCTCCTGCCGCCTTCCCCCACCCCGTCAAAGTCACCGCCCCACCCGAGGCGACTGTCCCGCCATAAACGGTGAAGACGGCCTTGACCGCGTCCAAAAACCCACCCAAGCCCGTGACCTCACCCGTCGGCAGCACCAGCAGGACGGCCAGGATGGGCAGGCCGTAGAGCAGCAGCGTCCATCCTGCCGACCAGGCCACCATGGCGGGCACATCCCGCTGCGGGTGCTGCATCTCCTCCCCCGCCGCATTGGGCAGCTCGAAGCCGGTGTAGTTGAAGATCAGGACAGGCACGGCGGCGATAAACACGGCATAGGTCGGCAAGAAGTCGGGCGTGTGGAAGCCGTGGACCCCATGCCGGGCGGCGTAAAGTCCGACGGTGAAGGTAAAGAAGGACAAGACGGCGATCCGCGCCCAAGCCCCGACGGTCGGGAGCCACTTGCCGACCTTCAGGGAAATAACGGCGGAACCGACGGAGAGCCAGATGAAGGCCAGCGCGAACCCGTATTTGGCAGCCCCATGGAGGGGCGTCACGAAGTCCCCGAAGGCGGTAACGGCGGTGATGCAGAGCGACCCACCCACCCAAATTGGGTTGGAGACCCAGTAAAGCACGGCGGTGACCGCCCCGGCCAGCCGTCCGAAGGCCAGCCGCGTCCAGACATACGGCCCGCCCTCGTCGGTGAACGCCGCCCCCAACTCCGCCGTTAGCAGGCCATAGGGCAGGAAGAAGAAGACGCCGAGAAAGGCCAGCCAGGTGAACCCCTGCGCGCCATTCTTGGCGACCGCGCCGATGGTGTCCATACCGACCAGGGTGCAGATGAGGTAGAAGAGGATGTCGCGCCGCCCGAAGTGGCTTTGCAGCTTCCCGCGCTCCTCCCGCGCCGCCCGCGTCGTTGTCTTGTCCAGGCTGCCTTGTGCGCCTTCTGGTCGCGCCTTGTCTTCGTGTTCCTTCGCCTGCGGCATGGAGTGGACCTTGTAAAGAAAGAGGGCGCGGCAAGCGGTGCCCCTACGTTTTGTCTGC